>NZ_JBFAJO010000019.1:0-8506 GCF_040655255.1 Kitasatospora sp. NPDC050463 | reverse complement strand
GGGTGGCACCGGAAGCTCCGGTGCCACCCCTCCCGCGTCGCCCGCCGAGGGCCGTCAGCTCTTGAGCCCCTGGAGGCAGAGGACGTAGCTCAGGGCGGCGCTGGAGGACTCCCGGGTGTAGCTGCTGTCCGAGTTGGGCACGTTGTCGCACGCCTTGTCGTCGCTGGTGGCGAGGATCTTGCGGAGCACCTTGTACTGGGCCCGCGAGTCCGTGCAGGACAGCATCGTGATCCGCGGGTTGGGGTCGTGGGTGGCGCCCGTCCCGTTCTCGTTGCGCAGGCAGTCGCCGGCCTTGGCCCGGTCGATGTCGCTGGGCACCGAGGAGGCCCCGGCCGGGGAGGACGGCTTCGCCGCGCCCGGGGTGGTGATCTCCGGGATGGGCGGCAGCGAGAACGACGGCATGGGGGGCATGGTCACCGCGGTCGCCGAGGGCAGCACCAGCGGGTGGTACGGCGTGGCGCTGCGGTGGTTGGCGCCGAGCAGGGCCCCGGTGGTGATCAGGATGATGAACGAGGTGATCGAGAAGATCGGCAGCAGCAGCATCAGCATGTGCGGCCGCTTGGTCAGCGGGACGCCCGGATCGAGCTGCGGGCCGTGGGTGCCCGGGACCGGTGGCGGCAGGTCCTTGATCTTGTTGTGGGCGGCCAGGTTCCGCAGCAGGGTGATCGGCGTGATGATCGAGGACAGGTAGCCCCACCAGCCCTGGACCAGGGTGCGGGCCGACATGTCGCGGACCACGGCGGTGCCGCAGGTGTGGCAGAACGGCCCCGGCTGCTTCAGGAACCGCATGACGATGATGATGCCCTGGTGCCCGCGGACGGTCGTCTCCACGGCCGGGAAACCACCGCAGAACCGGCAGACCGGCCCGCCCTGCGGCGCCTGCTGGGCGTACCCGGCCTGCTGCGGGTAGCCGTAGCCGGGCGGTGCGGGCTGGGGCGGCGCGGCCTGGGCGGGCACGCCGTACCCGGCCGGCGGCGGGGCGGCCGGGTAGCCGTAGCCGGGTGCGGCCGGCGGCGGGGCGCCGTACGGGTTGCCGGCGGCGTAGGGGTTGCCGTCGGCGGGCGGCGGGGCGCCGTACGGCATCTGGGGAGGCGGAACGGACAAGGGGTCCCCCGGGGAAGGTCGGTCGGTGAACGTCGGTCGGTGAACGTCGGCGGAAAGGGGTCAGGACTTCTTGACCGGCGGCACACCGGTGGTCAGCGGTCCGAGGCAGAGCACGTAGCGCTTCTTGTTCCAGCGCCGCCCGCTCTTGCCCGAGACCGTGCTGGTCGTCCCGGCGGTCTGCTTGCAGCGGGTGGTGTCGGTGCTGTCGGTGAACTTGGCCAGCACCTTGTAATTCGCCTTGGAGTCGGTGCACTTGACGATGTCGACGTCGCGCGAGCCGCTGGCCTTGACGCAGTCACCGGCCTTGGCGCTGCTGACGCTCGGCCCGCTGACGAAGTAGCCGACGATCAGTGCGCCGCCGCCGAGCACGGCGACGACGACCTTGGCCTTGGCCTTGGCCCCGGTCTTGCGCGCCGGCCCGGCGGGCTGCGGCGCGACCGGCTGCTGCCCGTACGGCGGCTGCTGGCCGTACGGAGGCTGGCCGCCGGGCGGCGGACCGTACGGGGGCTGCTGTCCGTACGGCGGCTGCTGGCCGTACCCGGGCGCGGCCTGGCCGGGCGGCGGCGCGGCCGGGTAGCCGTACGCCGGCGGCTGACCGTAGCCGGCGGGGGCCGGCTGCGGGGGGCCGTACTGCGGGGGCGGCCCGCCGTACGGTGCTCCGCCCTGCGGCGGTACGCCCGGTCCCGGTGCCTGCGGATAGCCGTACTGCGGCGGCGTCCCGTACGGACTGGGCGGTGTGCTCATCAGGTTCTCCCCCGAGACAGAGTGCTGTCGGACCGACAGATCTGACGTACCTTAGCGACTCACCCGGACGGGGCAGGTTTCGAGGGTGCGCGCCGCCTCAGGACCGCTGGTCACCGGGGAGGGGGCCGGTCCGCCGGGCCGCCCGCAGATAGAGCACGGCGGCGAGCGCGTACACCAGTGAGACGCCCGCGACCACCCCGACCGAGCGGCCGGAGAGCGGCAGCACCAGTGCCGTCACCACCGCGGCGGCCACGAAGGCGACGTTGAACAGCACGTCGTAGATGGCGAAGACGCGACCGCGGTACTCGTCCTCGACCGACTCCTGGACGACGGTGTCGGCGCAGATCTTGGTGCCCTGGGTGACCACGCCGAGCAGCAGTGCCGCGATCAGGCACGGCACCAGGGAGAAGCTCAGGCCCAGCGCGGGCACGAAGACCACCGGCGCGGCGAGGCAGAGCGTCATCCAGCCGGCCAGTCCGAGCCGGCGGGTGCACCACGGACTGACCACCGCGGCGAGGAAGAACCCGGCCGCGGAGAGGCCGACCGCCTGGCCCAGGGTGACCAGCCCGGCGGCGCTGTCCGCCGGATCGTTGAAGGTGTAGCGCGCGAGCATCACCACGACGACGATCAGCACGCCGTAGCAGAACCGGGCCGCGGTGACGGCGGCGAGCGCGTGCACCGCGGGGCGGCAGTCCCGGACCAGGTGGGTCACGGCGGCGCCCAGGTCGCGGGCGGCCAGCACCAGCGCCCGGCCCAGCGGGGGGCGGTCGAGGCGGTGCTCGGGCCCCAGCAGGTCCCGGTCCATCCGGCGGGCGGCCAGTGCGGCCGAGAGGTAGAGCACCGCGGCGACGGTGACCAGCGCCGCGTCGGCCTTCGGGCCGGGGGGCATCACCTGGTGCAGCAGGAAGCCCAGGCCGCCGCCGGAGGCCGCGGCGACCGTCCCCAGGGTGGGGGAGAGCGCGTTGGCGGTGACGAGCCGGTCCTGGGACACGACCCGGGGCAGCGCGGCGGACAGGCCCGCCAGGATGAACCGGTTGAGCGCGGTGACCAACAGCGCGGAGGCGAAGAACAGGACGGTCGGCGCCTCGACCAGCAACAGGGCGCCGGTGACGAGGCCGAGCCCGAAACGGGCCAGGTTGCCGTAGAACAGCACCTGGCGGCGCCGCCAGCGGTCCAGCAGCACGCCGGCGAAGGGGCCGATCACCGAGAACGGCAGCAGCATCACGGCCAGCACCGAGGCGATGTCGGCGGGGGAGGACTGCTTCTCCGGGGAGAAGACCACGTAGGCGGCGAGCGAGACCTGGAAGACGCCGTCGGAGAGCTGGGAGAGCACCCGGGCGGTCAGCAGCCGGCGGAAGTCACGCCCGCGGAGCAGGCCGAGGAGCGTGGCGCGGTGCGCGGTCTGGTCGGTGCTGCCGTTCTCCGTGATCGCCACCCGCCCAGACTGCCATGGAAGGGGCCCGTGTTTCACGTGAAACATTCGCCGGGAAATGGTGAACGGGTCCACGGTGACCCGTGGACCCGTTCAGCGCCCGGGAGCACTCGGCTCCCGGTGTTCCGGACTCAGCACCCGGGACTCAGTACTCGGTACTCAGTCCTCGGTGCCCGGCGTCCGCAACCCGGCGCTCGACGATCGGAATCGTCGCTGAGCTCAGCGCTCGACCTCGCCGCTGATGAACTTCTCGACGTTCTCGCGGGCCTCGTCGTCGAAGTACTGGACCGGCGGGGACTTCATGAAGTACGAGGACGCGGAGAGGATCGGGCCACCGATGCCGCGGTCCTTGGCGATCTTCGCGGCGCGCACGGCGTCGATGATGACACCGGCCGAGTTCGGGGAGTCCCAGACCTCGAGCTTGTACTCGAGGTTCAGCGGGACGTCGCCGAACGCGCGACCCTCGAGGCGGACGTAGGCCCACTTGCGGTCGTCGAGCCACGCCACGTAGTCGGACGGGCCGATGTGGACGTTCTTGGCGCCCAGCTCGCGGTCGCGGATCTGCGAGGTGACGGCCTGCGTCTTCGAGATCTTCTTGGACTCCAGGCGCTCGCGCTCGAGCATGTTCTTGAAGTCCATGTTGCCGCCGACGTTCAGCTGCATGGTGCGCTCGAGGATGACACCGCGGTCCTCGAACAGCTTGGCCATCACGCGGTGCGTGATGGTGGCGCCGACCTGGGACTTGATGTCGTCACCGACGATCGGCACGCCGGCCTCGGTGAACTTGTCCGCCCACTCCTTGGTGCCCGCGATGAACACCGGAAGGGCGTTCACGAAGGCGACCTTGGCGTCGATGGCGCACTGGGCGTAGAACTTGGCCGCGTGCTCGGAACCGACGGGCAGGTAGCAGACGAGAACGTCGACCTGCTTGTCCTTGAGGACCTGGACGACGTCGACCGGGGTCTCGTCGGACTCCTCGATGGTCTCCCGGTAGTACTTACCCAGGCCGTCGAGGGTGTGGCCCCGCTGGACGGTGACACCGGTCGGCGGCACGTCGCAGATCTTGATGGTGTTGTTCTCGCTGCTGCCGATGGCGTCGGCCAGGTCGAAGCCGACCTTCTTGGCGTCGACGTCGAAGGCGGCGACGAACTCCACGTCACGGACGTGGTACTCGCCGAACTGGACGTGCATCAGGCCGGGGACCTTGCCGGCCGGGTCGGCGTCCTTGTAGTACTCGACACCCTGCACCAGCGACGCGGCGCAGTTGCCCACGCCCACGATGGCTACGCGAACCGAACCCATTCCGGTTGCTCCCTGTGATCTCATGAGGGCCGCCGGTGCTCGGCGGCGCTCGTCCTGCTTCTTCGATGAATGCTTGACGGGCGCGAGGCGCCCACTCCTACCGCGCGCACAGGGCGGACGCGGTGTCAGCGCTCCTGGTCGGAGCGCCCCGGGCGGTCGTACGGTGGCCCGGGCGGATCCGGGGATCCGGCCTCCTGGCCACGGCCGTCCGAAGTCTTGTCGGGTACTGCGCCGGCCTGCCCCCGGGGGTCTGCCGACCCGCCGGTGAGAGGTCCGGTCCGGCCGCTGCGGTTGGCCCGCTCGGTCTCGATCAGCTCGTTGAGCCACCGGACCTCGCGCTCGACCGACTCCAGGCCGTGTCGTTGCAGTTCGACGGTGTAGTCGTCGAACCGCTCGCGGGCCCGGGCGAGGGAGTTGCGCATCCGTTCGAGGCGCTCCTCCAGTCGGCTGCGGCGACCCTCCAGGACGCGCATCCGCACGGCCCGGTCGGTCTGGCCGAAGAACGCGAAGTGGACGCCGAAGTGCTCGTCCTCCCACGCGTCGGGGCCGGAGTCGGCGAGCAGTTCCTCGAATCGCTCCTTGCCCTCGGGCGAGAGCCGGTAGACGATCTTGGACCGCTTGCCGTTGAGCGCGGTGGCCGGGACGTACTCGTCGTCCGGGTTGTCCTCGACGAGGAAACCCTGGGCCACCAGGCTCTTCAGACACGGATAGAGCGTTCCGTAGGAGAACGCGCGCAACGTTCCGAGCAGGACGTTGAGCCGCTTGCGCAGCTCGTACCCGTGCATCGGGGCGTCGTGGAGCAGGCCGAGAACGGCGAACTCCAGCACTCCTGAGCGCCTGCCCAATGCCGTCGTCCTCCCTTCCTTCCGGCCGCTTCCTGGTCCGCCGTCTCCGGCGGTATGTCGCTCCGATGTATCGGCTCGATATATCGAGAACAGTAAACCTGGCTCCCCGGCGGAGCAAGGGGGGCACGCGTGAATGTGATCACAAGGCGACGCGCGGGTGTGCTTGGCAACGGGCCTGTAATGATCTGCTGCCGTTTTGCGGGCATTGGTACTTGATGCCCGATTAGTTATATTTCTCGGCTGCGTACGCTGTCGCGTGTGCACGAGGACCACCTCCGGGGTTAGGGCGGTTGCGGGCATCGGACGTGAACCCTGCCTTCAGGCTCGACCGCCTGGCGAGGAGTAGCTGGAACATGAGCGAACGACGGCGGAGGTCTGCCGACGGTGGCGAGCAGCCCCCGGGCGACAACGGCCGCCCGGGCGGAGCCGGACAGGGCGGGCCCGGGCCGGAGAGCCCCGGCCGCAAGCGCCCCGCGGGCCTGCGGGAGACGGCGCAGCAGCCCCGGATGGGCCGTGCCGAGATGCGCAAGGCGGCCCAGAAGGGCGGCAGGCGCGGCGGTGCGGCGGCGGGAGCGGGCGACGGCGACGGCGGCGGCCGGGGCGGCAAGCCCGGCAAGAAGCGGTTCATCGACTACCCGCGCTTCGGCAAGCAGGGTGTCCGCCGCTGGCTGCCGTCCTGGAAGCAGTGGCTCACCGGCTTCCTGCTCTTCTTCGCCACCTGCGTGGGCGGGGTGTGGTACGCCTACGCGACCACCACCGTCCCGCAGATCCACGACCTGGTGAACGACCAGAACAACATCTACTACTGGGCCGACGGTTCGGAGATGACCCGCAAGGGCGAGACCAACCGTCAGATCGTCGAACTCGCCGACATCAGCCCCAACGTGCAGAACGCCGTCATCTCCGCGGAGAACTCGACCTTCCGCACCGACAGCGGCATCGACCCCATGGGCATGATGCGCGCGGTCTACAACATGGCGACCGGCGGCGAGACCCAGGGCGCCTCGACGATCACCCAGCAGTACGTCAAGAACGCCTACCTGACGCAGGACCAGACGCTCGGCCGCAAGGTGCGCGAGTTCTTCCTCACCCTGAAGATCAATCAGGACATGGAGAAGAACGACATCCTGCGGGACTACCTGAACATCAGCTGGTTCGGCCGCGGGGCCACCGGCATCCAGGCGGCCTCGCAGGCCTACTACGGCGTCGACGCCAAGAACCTCGACATCTGCCAGAGCGCCATGCTGGCCGGCCTGCTCAAGGGCGCCGCGCTGTACGACCCCACCAACCCGGCCAACCAGGAGCGCGCGGAAGAGCGCTGGAAGTGGATCCTGGACCGGATGGTCACCACCAAGAACGCCACGGCGGAGGAGCGGGCCAAGTGCACGACGTTCCCCGCGCCGATCCCGCGCAAGCCGCCGACCAACATGAACGGCGAGATCAGCTACCTGGTCGACACCGCCAACAAGTTCATCATGACCAAGGACCCGACGATCAGCCAGCAGTCCATCGACAAGGGCGGCTACAAGATCTACACGACCTTCGAGAAGGACAAGGTCGACGCCCTCAAGAAGGCCGTGGACGACGTCAAGGGCGAGACGCTCAACCTGCAGAAGCGCCCGGAGAAGGACAACTGGGTCCAGTTCGGCGCGGCCAGCGTCCGCCCGGGTGACGGCGCGATCGTCGCCATATACGGCGGCGACGGCGTGGAGAACCAGCACTTCGACAACAACGCGGACGCCAAGGGCGTCCAGGTCGGCTCGACCTTCAAGCCGTTCGTGCTGGCCGCCGCGATGCAGGTCGGCGTGCAGACCGCGACCGACGACAAGGGCAAGCCGAAGCGGATCAACGCGGACAGCCGCTACCAGTCCGACGACCTGTCCGAGATCCGCAAGCCGGACGGCTCGCTGGTGATCGGCGACGACGGCAAGCCGTACCGGCAGAAGAACGAGGACGCCGGCAAGCGCGGCTACGTCTCGCTGCGGATGGCCATGCAGAACTCGTACAACGTGCCGTTCGTCCAGCTCAACCAGGACGTCGGCGGGCAGAACGTGGCCAACATCGCCGAGGCGATGGGCGTTCGCAAGGAGAGCTTCGCCGACCCGAAGACCCCGACCTTCGCCCTCGGCACCTCCACGGTCAGCCCGATCCGGATGGCCGACGCGTACGCGACCCTGGCGGCGAGCGGCAAGCAGGCCGAGCCGTACTCGGTGACCAAGGTCGAGGTGAAGGGCGTGGCCCGGCCCGGCTTCAACAAGCCCGAACTCAAGCCGGCCCTGGAGCCCGCCGTCGCCGACAACGTCACCGACGTGCTGGTGAACGTGGCGAAGAACGGTACGGGTTCGAAGAGCAACGCCCTGGGCCGCCCGGTGGCCGGCAAGACCGGTACCACCGACGAGAACAAGTCGGCCTGGTGGGTCGGCTACACCCCGCAGCTGGCCACCAGCGTCGCGATGTGGCGCGAGGACCCGGCCAAGCACGAGCGGCTGTCGCTCAACGGCACCGGCGGCAAGGACTCGGTGCACGGTGGTGACACCCCGACCGACATCTTCACCCGGTACATGAAGGCCGCCCTGGCCAACGAGAAGAAGATGGACTTCCCCACGCCGCAGCCGATCGGCAGCCAGGTGGACTCCTCCGGCGCCCCGAGCACGGCCACCGCCTCGGCCTCGCCCTCGGCGGCCGAGACCACGGCTCCCACCGCTCCGGACCCGGGTGCCCAGCAGCCGACGCAGCCGACCACCACCCAGGGGCCGGTCTGTGTCCCCGGGGTGGACTGCCCGGGCACGGTGCCGACGCAGCCGCCGACCAAGACCCCGCCGACGACCGGTGGTGGCGGTGGCGGTGGTGGTGGCGGGGCTTCGCCCACCTGCCTCATCCCGGGGC
Organism: Kitasatospora sp. NPDC050463; assembly: GCF_040655255.1. Taxonomy (NCBI): domain Bacteria; kingdom Bacillati; phylum Actinomycetota; class Actinomycetes; order Kitasatosporales; family Streptomycetaceae; genus Kitasatospora; species Kitasatospora sp. NPDC050463. The sequence continues at coordinate 193 of NZ_JBFAJO010000019.1, read as the reverse complement.
TCTGCGGCACACCGCAGCCGTCGGCGTCCGCCACCTCGACGGCCCCCTCGCCCAGCAGCAGCAAGTCGACCAGGCCGACCCCCTCGCCCAGTTCGACGGGCGGGGCCCAGCCGGGCGCGGCACCCTGATACCTGGCGCCGAACGGCGGTGAACCGGCTGAAACGGCGGTGGCGGCCCTCTTCGGAGGGCCGCC
>NZ_JBFAJO010000018.1:0-135900 GCF_040655255.1 Kitasatospora sp. NPDC050463 | reverse complement strand
GAGGATGTTGACGAGGCCGGTCATCGGACTCTCCGTCCCGACGGGGGTTCTGCTGACCTCACCGACGCTACGGATCCGGCGCCGCCCGGTGATCGGACGAACCGGGGTTCGTCCGCGCGGACGGGTCAGGCGATGCTGAAGTCGTCGCCGAAGACGTTGCCCTGGCCGTACCAGCCGTGCAGGTACACCGTCACGGTGCCGGCGGCGCCGGTGGTGAACGGAACGGTCAGCCTGGTCCAGCCGGAGGCGTTCGCCCAGGTGCTGGCGGTGGCACCGCCGCTCACGCCGAGGTAGGCGTAGCTGCCCTGGACCCAGCCGCTCAGCGTGTACGAGGTGTTGGGCGACAGCGTCACGGTCTGCGCGCACTGGCCGGTCTGGCCGGCGGTCGCCGCGGCCTGCAGGGCGTGCGAGCCCGAGTGGGCCGGGGTGGCGACCACCGCCCCGCCGCCCTGGCAGGTCCACGGGGCGAGGCTGCCGGTCTCCAGGCCGCCGTTCACCAGGCCGCCAGGTGGGGTGACCCCGGTGACCGTCAGGGTGTAACTGCCGGTGTGGCTGCCGGAGGTGGCGCTCCCGGTGACGGTCAGCGGGTAGCTACCGGGCGTGGTGGCGGCGTTGGTGGTGATGTTCAGGGTGGCGGTGGCTCCGGCGGTGACGCTGCCGGGGGTGACGGTGGCGGTGACGCCGGCCGGGGCGCCGGTGACGGTGAGGTTGACGCTCTGTGCGGAGCCGGCCGTGACGGCGGTGGAGACCGTCGCGCTGGTGGACGAACCGGGCGCCACGGTGCCGGAGTTCGGGTTCACCGCGACCGAGAAGTCGTTGCCCACCGGGGTGTTGCCGGTGTACTGGGAGAAGATGTGGCTGAAGTCCCAGGTGCCCTGGCTGATCCCGGAGCAGTCGTCCCGGGCGCCGGTGCCCGGGCAGCCGCCGTTGTCACGCTGGAGCGCCCAGAACGAGAGCGTGTTGATGCCCTTCGTGACCGCCCAGTTGTACACCGTGGTCGCGTTGGCCACCGTGAAGGTCTCGGCCGGGCCGAAGTCGTCGATGCCGACCATCTCGGTGACGCCGATGGAACCCCACAGCTGCGCGGGGGTCTTGGCGGGATAGAGCTTGGCCAGCTGGTTGTAGAGGCCGGTCGCCGCGGTCTGGGTGTCGGCGGCCATGTCGTGCGCGGCGTTGTCGTAGTAGTCGAAGGTCATCAGGTTGACGACGTCGATCCGGGCGTTGTTGGTGACCGCGTTCTTCAGCACCGCCAGACCGCTGGCGGCCAGGCCGCCGGTCGTGGTCGGCAGCGTGTACGAGAACTGGATCGAGCGGCCGTTGGCGGCGGCCCAGTCCTGCACCAGCTTGATCGCCTTGTTGCGGCGGTCGATGCCGGCCGTGTTGGTCAGCGAGTTGTCCTCGATGTCCAGGTCGATCCGGCTGATGTCGTACGTGGTGATGACGTTCTCGAAGGCGGCCGCGATCTGGTTGACATCGGTGCAGCTGTCGGCGAGTTCGGTGCCGGTGTTGTCGGCGGTGTAGCCGCCGAACGACGGGATCACGTCGCCGCCGTTGGCCCGGATGGTGGCGATGTCCGCACCGAACGTGGCCTGCGAGACCGGCATGGAGCTGTCGCCGTTCCAGTAGGGGGTGCAGGATCCCTTGGTGGCGGTCTGCAGGAACGCCATCGTGAGGTGCTTGGCACCGGACTGGGCGGCCAGTGCGGCCGGGCTCTGGCCCGTCCAGGCCTCGAAGTACGGGGCGAACACCCGGGTGGGCAGCGGGGTGGCGGCCTCGGCCGAGGCCGTCCCGGCGGCGACCAGGCCGGCCGAGGCGGCCAGTGTGACACAGGCGGTCAGAGCCGCCTGGATTGTTCTGCGTAGACGCATGAGTCTCTCCAACAGGCGTGGTGGGGCAGGATGTTGGTGAAGTGCTGGGACTGCGCTGCGGAACTGTGGACGTGCGTAGCCGCACAGGTGTCGAGCGGTGGAGCGGTGAACTGCGGGACGTGGTGGGGGCGTACGGCATGCGGGCGTGCGGAACCACCCCCGTGGACACGCGGAACGGGTGGAGGCGCTGCGTGGGCACGCGTCGCCGTGCGGGTCGGGGGCGGTGTGGAGCAGGGCAGGGTGATGCCTCAGCCGCCGGTGGTCACACCCCCACAGTGCATCCCGGTCGGATCGACATGCTTATGGTTGGACTAGACCACTCGTCTGTCAATAGTCCTGACAGTTCGTCAGCCGACGAGTGCGGCCGTCATCGGACGAACCATCCGCTCGGGGTGGGCGACGACCCTCGGGCGCCATCGGCCCCCGGGTGCGAATTCACCGGGGGCCCGTGCGACCACCGCCGCTCCGGCGGCCCGGAGCGCAGTGGCCCGCCCCGTCCGGCGACTCCTCAGGAAGCGCGCGCGAGCAGCCCGTCGACGATCCCGGTGGCGTCGTCCAGGCTGCGCCACTTGAAGGCGAAGCGGTGCTCCGCCATCCGGTGGACGGCGGCGGTCAGCCAGGCGTCGTCACCGAGCAGCTCCGACCGCTTCCGGTCGACGACGGTGCCGAGCAGCACCTGCAGGAGCACGATCTCGCGGGAGGAGTAGAACCCGCGGTGGTGGCTGAACTCCGGTGACCACATGTCGTAGGGGTGCCGGACCATGGCCCGCAGGCAGGAGCCGCGCGTCGACATGGCGGTCTTGCTCAGCAGGCCGCCGATCCTCGAACTGGAGAACCGGTCGACCGTGACGGCCACGCCCAGCTCCATCAGCCGCTCCCACGGCACCAGGTGCGGGTCCCGGCCCGTCACGCGGTGCACCAGGCCCTCGGGTTCGAAGGTGAGATGGGCCCGGCCCTCGTGGTCGCCGAGGATCCACCGGTCGCCGACCCGCACCAGCGGGCCGAGATGCTCCTGGGCGGCGTCGACGGAGGTGTTCGGCTCGGTGGTCATGGCGCTCCTCGGGCAGGCGTCGGCATCATGCCGACCAGTCTTCCCGGCTCACCTGGTGACGACGGTACACCGCCCCATCCTCACCTCGTAAGGCAGTTCGACGAATGTCGCCGTGGTGCCGTCGGGGTGCCGAGCGGCGCGGGCGGCCGCACGGTGCCGTGTGCGCAGGATGCCGTGGCCGCGCGCCGGTCGTTGCGCGCGGCCACGGCGGCCCGATGCTCAGGACACCGGGCTGGGCCCGGTGCTCAGGACACCGGGCTGCTCGGGGCGACCCGGCCCGGCCGTGGGGCGACGGGCCAGAGGTTCACGGGCCAATGGGCCAATAGGCCAATGGGTGAAGGGCCAGCAGGTCAGGCCGGCGGGCAGAGGGTGGTGCGCAGGGCGTCCAGGATCTTCTCGGCCTTCTCGGCACCGAATCCCTGCGGGTGGTCGGGGGCGGTGAAGCGCTGGTTGGCCAGCTCGACCAACTTGGCCCGGTCCTTGGGGAACTGGTACATCGACTGGCACTGGTTGCGGGCCCGGTCGACGGCCTGGTCGGGCTTGCCGCCGACGATCGCCGGGTCGATCGCGTCGAGCGCCGCGACCAGCCTCGCGGTCTCGTCCGAGCCGGGCTTGGCGGGCAGTCCCGCGTCGGCCGGCGGCGCGGGCTTGGGCGGCGCCGGGGTGTCGGGGGCATCGGGTGCGCCGGGCGAGGCCGATCCCGACGCGGGCCCGTCGGGGCTGCCCGTGGGCGGCACGGCGGGTGCGGTCGGGGCGGGCGGGGTGGCCGCCGCGGTCGGCGCGCCGGTGGCACCGGCGGTGGAGCCGGGAGCCGGGGTGCCCGGCGCGGATGCGGTGGTGGCGGCCGGTGCGGTGGGGGAGCCGGCCGCGGTGCCGCTCGAACCCGAGCCGGACGAACAGGCAGTGAGGCTCACCGCGGCGAACGCCGTGAGGGTGGCGGCGAGGAGACGAGTGCGCATTCCGCCACACTGTCATGTTCGCGCCGCCCAAGGGAAGATCCCCTGGCGGCGAAGCGACGGCGGCCCGGGAGGCCGTTCCCCTCCCGGGCCGCCGCCGACCGGTCGTGCCGCCGGGCTCAGCCCAGGCCGTTGGCCTTCAGCCACTCCTTGGCCACGGCGGACGGGTCCTCCTTGTCGACGGCGACCTTCTTCATCAGCGCCGCCAGACCCGCGGTGTCGAGCTTGGCCGACACCGCGTTCAGCGCGGCGGCGGCGGGGGCGTCGATCGCGGCCTTGTTCACCAGCGGGGTGACGTTCTGCGCGCCGAACAGGTTCTTCGGGTCGGCCAGCGGGACGAGCTTCAGCTGGGCGATCTTCGGGTCGGTGGAGAAGACGTTGCCGATCTGGATCGAGCCGTCCTTGATCGCGTTGGCGGTGGTCTCGCCGGTCGGCTTCCACTCCTTGAAGGTCAGCCCGTAGACGTCCTTGAGCGGCTGCTCCTGGCGGGTCTTGAACTCGGGCGGGCCGCCGATGGTGAACTCGCCCGCCTTGGCGGCGAGGTCCTCGATGCTCTTCAGCTGGTACTTGTCGGCGCTCTCCTGGCTGATGCTCAGGGTGTCCTTGTCCTCGGCGGGCGAGGAGTCCAGGATGGCCAGCGAGGCGGGCAGGGTCTTCGCCAGCGCCGCGTTGACCTCGTCCTTGGTGGGCGCGGTCGCCTTGCCGCCGAGGTAGGCGAGCAGCGCGCCGTTGTACTCGGGCAGCACCGTCAGGCTGCCGTTCTGCAACTGCCCGTAGAGCACCTCGCGGCTGCCGATGTTGAACTTCTCGTCGACCTTGACGCCCTTGGCCTTCAGCGCCTGCGAGTAGATCGAGCCGAGCAGTACGTTCTCGGGGAAGTTGGCCGAGCCGATGACCACGGTCGAGCCGGAGCCCGCGCCGGCCGCCGAGGTGGAGGAGCCGCCGCCCAGCGGGTCGCCGCCGGAGGAGGAGCAGGCGGTCGCGCCGAGGGCGAGTGCGGCGATCGTGCCCAGGAGCAGGGCCCGGTGGCCGCTTCGGCGGCGTGCAGGTGTCGACATGGTGATACGTGTCCTTTCGGAGCGGATGAGGATCGGTGGGACGAACGGAATCAGCGGAACGAACGGGATCACCGGGATCGCCAGGTTCAGCGGGATCACCGGGACGGGCGGGACGAGCGGGACCGGCGCTGGGCGCGAAGCCCGGGCGGGAGCGCGTACCGGGCGAGCAGCGCGAAGAACAGCTGGGCGCCGACCGCGAGCAGCACCACGAGCAGCGCGCCGCCCACCGTCACGGCGAAGTTCCGGGTGGCCAGCCCGTCGATGACGTACCGGCCGAGACCGCCGAGGCCGACGTACGCGGCGACCGTGGCCGTCGCGACGACCTGGACGGTCGCGGTCCGGAACCCGGCCAGCAGGGTCGGCAGCGCGGACGGCAGGCAGACCTGCCACAGGACCTGCGGGTGCGTCAGACCGACGCCGCGCGCCGCGTCCCGGACGTCCGGATCGGTACCGCGCACCCCCTCGACGGCGGCGACCAGCAGCGGCGGCGCGGCGAGCGCGACCAGCGGGATCAGCACGGCCGTGTCGCCCACCCCGGCGAGCAGCACCGCGAGCGTCACCAGGCCGAGCGTGGGCAGCGCGCGGGCGGCGCCGGCCAGCGAGGTGACGACGGTGGCGCCGCGGCCGGTGTAGCCGATCAGCAGGCCGAGGGGCACGGCCAGCAGGGCCGCGTAGAGCAGCGCCTCGCCGGAGAGCAGCAGATGCTCGGCGACGCGGTGCACGATCGAGTCCGGGCCGCTGCGGCGGTCCGGGGAGGAGAAGAAGTCCCCCAGCCAGGAGAGCCAGTTCATCGGCCGGCCCCCTTCTCCCGGACGGCCCAGGGCGCGAGCAGCCGCCGGGCCCCGAGCAGCAGCAGGTCCACGGCCAGCGCCAGCGCGGCGATCAGCACGATGCCGGCCACGATCGGGGTGGGGAAGGTGCGCTGGAAGCCGTCGATGAACAGGTAGCCGAGTCCGCCGCGCCCGACCAGCGCGCCGACGCTCGCCAGCGAGATGCTGGAGACCGCCGCGACCCGGAGCCCGGCGACCAGGTACGGCACGGCGGCGGGCAGTTCGACGGCCGCGAGCCGGTGCCACGGGCCGTAGCCCATCGCGGTCGCCGCCTGGCGTACCGGGTCCGGGACGGCGTGCAGGCCGTCCACGGTGGTCGGCAGCAGCACGGCGACCGCGTAGAAGGTGAGCGGGATCATCACGGTGGCCTGGGTGGCCAGGCCGGTGTAGGGGATGAGCACCACGAAGACCGCCAGGGAGGGCAGCGCGTAGACGACGTTGAAGACGGCGGCCAGCGGCTGGTAGAGCCGGGGGAAGCGGGCGCAGGCCAGGCCGAGCGGGACGGCCAGCAGCAGGCCGATCAGCACCGGGAGCAGGGCGATCACCGCGTGGTCGGCGAGCAGGTCGCCGAGGTAGCCGAGGTGGTCGCCGATCCAGTACCACCGGACGATCGGTTCATCGTCCACCGGTGGCTCCGCCGGCCTCGTCCGTCGTGGGTGCCTCGTCCGTCCCTGGCGTGTCGTGTGCCTTGGCCATCGCCATCCCGTCGGTCCTCATCCCGTCGGTCCTGGGCGCGGGCGCCGCCGAGGGCGCTGCGGCGAGGGCGGTCAGGACGGCCTCGCGGCTCGCCGTGCCGGTGACCCGGCCGGCGGCGTCCAGCCCGACCGCGACGCCGGCGGGGGAGAGGAGGGCCGCGTCCAGCGCGGTGCGCAGGGTGTCGGCCTCCGGGTGGTACCCGGCCGCCGGGTGCAGGGCGGTGGTCGGGGCGTCCCGGTCGATCCAGCCGATCGGGCGGTGCTCGTCGTCCAGCACCAACTCCCACCCGCCGTAGCGCAGTCCGTCGGCCACCGGGCGGACGGTGACGGCGGTGGCGGGGCGCAGGCCGAGCCCGCGCAGCCCGCGGTCGCGGCCGAGGAAGGCGGCGACGTCGTCGTCGGCGGGGGCGGTGAGCAGCGTGTGCGGATCGGCCAGCTGGGCGATCCGGCCCTGCTCGCGCAGCACCACGACCTGGTCGCCGAGCCGGACGGCCTCCTCGATGTCGTGCGTGACGAAGAGCACCGTCTTGTGCAGTTCGGACTGCAGCCGCAGCAGTTCCTCCTGGAGCCCCGCCCGCACCACCGGGTCGACGGCGCTGAACGGTTCGTCCATCAGCAGGACCGGCGGGTCGGCGGCCAGCGCCCGGGCCACGCCGACGCGCTGCTGCTGACCGCCGGAGAGCTGGAACGGGTACCGCTTGCCGGTCTCGGGCGCCAGCCCGACCAGCTCCAGCAGCTCGGCGGCCCGGGCCCGGGCCCGCTTCCGGTCCCAGCCGAGCAGATAGGGGACGGTGGCGACGTTGTCGATCACCTTGCGGTGCGGGAAGAGTCCGGCCTGCTGGATCACGTAGCCGATGCCACGGCGCAGCTTGGCGGGCTCCAGCTCGGCGACGTCCGTTCCGTCCAGGAGCACCCGGCCCGAGGTCGGCTCCACCATCCGGTTGACCATGCGCAGCAGCGTGGTCTTGCCGCAGCCGGACGGGCCGACCAGGACGGTTATCCGGCCGGTGGGCACATCGAGGTCCAGGCCCCCGACGGCGATGGTGCCGTCGGGGTGGCGCTTGCCGGCGCCGTCGAATCTGATCACGGGGAGTTTCCTCTGTCTCGGCGCCTCCCGGTGGTGGCGCCGACGGTGTCGGTCTGTCGGTCGTGGCGGTTTGTCGACAAGTGACGGCCCGTGAAGCGGCCGCATCTGTCGGATCAACTGCCCGGGCGTTCTTCCGCCCGCGTGGCTGCCCAGCATCGGACCGGCGGAAACTCCGATCAGACTATGACCTGAATCATCTCCTGTCCCTGATTTACCGTCCGCCTGGGGCGGCCGGTAAGAGGGGAGCCGAGCTCGGCTCCGGTGCCTCCGGGCAGGCCTGGGCAGGCCTGGGCGAGTGTCGTGCAGGGTCGGGTGGCGTGCGGGGTCGGCGGCTCAGCCGCCCTGACGCGTCGGCAGCCCGGCGGCGGCCCAGCCGACGAAACCGCCGTCCAGGTCCGTCGCCCGGTGCAGCCCCAGCTCGCGCAGCGAGGCGGCGGCCAGGCTGGAGGCGTAGCCCTCCGAGCAGACCACGATCACCTCCACGTCGTACCCGGTGGCCGCGGGGATCCGGTGACTGCCCGTCGGATCGAGCCGCCACTCCAGCACATTGCGCTCGATGATCAGCGAGCCGGGGATCTCCCCCTCGGCCGCCCGCTGCGCCGCCGGCCGGATGTCCACCAGCAGCGCGCCGTCCAGCTGCGCCTGGTAGGCCTCCTGGGCGCGGGGCCGGTGCACGCCCTCGCGGGCGCGCTCCACCAGGTCGTCGATCGTGGTCACCACTGCTCCGGTCCTTCCTGTGAGGTGCGGACCAGCCCGCCGGCCCGCAGTTCGTAGTGCGCCATCGAGCTCAACGGTGGCGAGTAGGCGTGCAGCGTCACCGCGGGGCCGGCGGCCGTGTTGCGGACGTCGTGCACGTATTCCGGGCCGAAGGCGCGGGCGGTGCCGGCCGTGATCCGGCGGATCAGCAGGCCCTGCTCCGGTCCGCCGAGCGAGAGCTCCTCCAACTCGCCGAGCGCGACGGCGAACGCGCCGCGCGAGCCGCCGTGGTCGTGGAACCCGGTGGACTGGCCGGGCAGCCAGCTGATCAGCCAGACCTCGTGGTCCTCGTCGGCCGCCAGCCGTCGGTACCAGCGCTCGTCGGTGGAGAGCCGGACGTGGTGGATCCACCGGTCGGGCTGCTCGGCGAGGTCACGGACGATCGCGCGCAGGGACTTCGGGGTGAGCGGAGCGTGGGATTCCGTGACGGCGGTGGCGGTGGCGGTGGCGGTGGACGTCGTGGCAGTGGTGGCTTCGGTGCCGGGCGGGCCGGCCGGTGTGCCGGGGGCGAGGTCCGGGCTCATGTGGGCGTCCTCGGGGAAGGCGGAGCGAGCGGAGGGGGACGGCCGGGCCCGGCAGCGGAGGCAGGCGTGCCGGGCGGCACGGGTGCGCCGGGCAGGGCGCGTCAGGAAGACGGGTACGGGTGCGCGGAGCGGGCCCTGGCAGACGTCACAGGGCGGGACCGGCGGGGAGAGTCAAGGTCAACAGGCACAGATGGAACTCGCCTGGCGTCGCAGATCGACGTGCAGGCGGCAAACCAGAGTGGTGCCGGAGTCCATGCGCCGGATCCTTCCCGACGCGACGGGCGCGAGTCAAGCGAGCCCGTTCACTCGTGCGTGGCGCGCCGCGGCGGGGGAGGCGCCCCGACCGGGCGCGCTGCCGCGCTGGTCGGGGCCGTGGGGGCCGTGGGGGCGGTCCGTACGGGGGTCGGTGCCGGAGTCGGCGCGGGAGCCGGCACGGCGGCGGGCCCCGGTTCGGCCAGTGCCGCCTTGATCACGGGGGCCGCCTGCTCACCCAGGTGGCGGCCGAGCGTCTGGTACGCGTCGAACTGCCGGTGGTCGAACCACTGGTCGCCGGTGCTGTCGTTTGGGAACGCCGCGTTGGCCGCCGCGTAGGCGTGCAGTTCGTAGGGCATGCCGGGGGTGAGGACGGCCTGCACGACGATCAGCGTGCCGTGGTGGCGCCACTCGTCGCCGTCGCCGTCGCGGTGGCCATCGCTTCGGCCGTGGCCGTGGCCCTCACCGCCGGGGCGGCCGTGGGTGTCGCCGCCGGGGACGTCGAACGGGTCCGGGTAGCGGATGTCCCCGGTGATCACCGCCCGGGCCGAGAGCCGGTCCGCCAGCCGTGCCGCCAGACCGCGCAGCGGCCGGTCGGTACTGCCGGGAATCAGCAGGTCCGGCTCGTGCAGCGTGACGACGATGCCGAGCTCCTCGCGGGCGAGCGTGATCGCCGCCGCCAGACTGGCGGCGGCGGGGGCGTCCCCGCTGGCGTCGATGCAGACCGCCGTCCGCACGCGGTGCCGGAGCAGCTCGACCAGTCCGAGGTTCTCGTAGTGCCCGCCGTCGGTGGTGAGCAGGAAGCGGTCGTCCATCGGGTAGCGCCCGCACAGCTCGCGCAGCTGGTAGGGGAGCCGCCGGACGGCCGGCTGCGGGGCGAGTCGCCAGTCCCGGTCCGGTGCCCAGAGCGGTCCGAGTGCGGCCGGATTGGGCAGCCAGGTGCCGAGGCGGGCGTTGGTGACGGCGAACAGGCCCTGGTAGCCGCGGGACTGACTCCCCATCGCCGAGGAGAACGCGGCACCCGAGACGGCCATCGCGGACTGGACGGTGAGGTCCCTGGCGATGTGTCGCCGGGTGCGCCGCTCCAGCAGGTCGGTGCGGGCGTAGCCGACGTCCGGTCCACCGACGTAGTCGTGCGAGAAGGTGAACGAGACCGCCCGGCGCCCCGGGGGCGTGCGGGAGCTGCCGGACAGGTTGGCCGCCGCCGCGAACACCACCTGGGGGAAGCCGGGGTGCCGGGCGCCGTAGTGGCTGAGCCAGGTCTGCTCGCGGTGGAAGCGGTACGGCCGGGCCAGTACCTCGCCGTCCTCGGTGGCCCGGCGGACGGCGAAGGCGGAGGCCAGCCGGCGGCGGTAGAACGGGTGCAGGCTCATCCAGGTCTGGTCGAGGTTGAGACCGACCGTGCCGAGGACGAGCGGCAGCAGCACCTGGGCGGCGACGGGCCAGGCGTGGCCGGTGGCGACCGCCCAGCCGAGTGCGAGCAGCGCACCGGCCGACAGCGCGGTGAGCGCCGCCCACACCGCCAGGTACTGGACGAGCCGGTCGGCCACCCCGCCGCCGAGCCGCCGGGTACCGCGCAGCAGGCCGCCGAGTGCCGCCGCGCCCTGCTCGACGACCCGGCGCCCGCGCCACAGTATGCCGAGCAGCAGGCTGAGGTAGCTGAGCAGGACGGTCAGGCTGAGGCCGGCGCCGGTCTGCCGGGCGCCGACGGCGAGGGACTGCTGCAGCCAGACCGCGCCCCAGGCCAGCCCGGGCACCAGCAGCACCCCGCCGGCCAGCAGCGCGGCCAGCGCGAGGGCGCCGTGCGAGAGCCGCCGCAGCGTGCGCGGCACGGGGGCGCCCCAGCCGAGCAGCGAGAAGGTCAGCAGCCAGAGCAGCCAGCAGAGCGCGGCGGCCGCCACCAGCCCGAACAGCGCCAGGACGGCGGGCTCCCGGACGGCGAGGGTGCCGACCCCGGTGCCCCCGCCGGTGCGCAGCCCGACGGCGGCCAGCGCGTCCAGGTCGGTCAGCGGGACGAGGTGGTAGAAGCGGCTCAGCCCGAGGCCGAGCACCAGGACGGCGGCGAGCAGCAGGGTCAGGGCGGCCACCAGGCCGCGCAGCAGCGTCCCGAGGGCGACCAGCCACTGACCGGCCCCCTCGGCGAGGTACTTGGCGTGACGGCGGAGGTGGTCCTCCTCCGGTGAGCCGGGCTCCAGGACGTTGTCGGCCGTCAGGCCCGACACGGCGTGCACCGGCCCACCGGGCGCGGAGTCGCTGAGCGCCAGTTGCAGCGCCCCCGCCGTGTAGCCGCCGCCGGAGACGGAGACCAGGTAGCGGGCCTGCTTGAGCCAGGGCCGCAGCGCCTGCAGGGCGCCGAGGGTGACGCAGGCGGAGCGGATGCCGCCGCCCGAGACGCAGAAGCCGAGCCGGGCGGGCTCCCGGCGGGGTGGCACCCGGGCGCCGTTGCGCCACCGGGCGTGGCGGTCGAGCGGCCCGTGTTCGCGGCGGCCGGGCGGCCAGCGCCCGCCGCCCGCGGTGGCCACCGGCCACGGCGGGATCAGCTCGGGGTCGGCGGTGTCCGCGGCGCCTTCGGCAGGTGCGGCAGCACTGTCGCCGGGGTCCGGTGCGGACGGGCGCCGCAGGATGCCGCCCACCGCACGGTGCAGGGTGATCACGAGGACGGCCAGCGCGATCGCCCCGGCCGGCAGCAACAGCAGCCACTTGACGGTGGCCAGCGCGGCCGCGGCGGCGAACGGCGCGTCGGCGCCGGAGCGCGCGCCGGCCGGCCCCGCGCCGAGCCCGTCCAGCCCGGCGCCGAGCAGGACGTTCTCCACGCCCCCCAGGGCGCCCGCCAGCAGCCCGGCGCCTCCGGCGGCGAGCGCGGCCAGCCGCCAGTGCGGCCGGGTGAGCACGTACCAGCCGAGCAGTCCGGCCGCGACGAGGGTCAGCGTGGAGCCGCCGAGCAGCCAGGGCTCGGCCCGCAGCGCCGCGCGGTGCTCGGCCGCCCGCCCGGCGACGACGGTCTCGGCGGCGGCCGCGGAACCGGCCAACTGCAGCCGCACGCCGCGCACCGCCGGCGCCCACCGGGCGAAGAGCACGCTCCCCAGGGCGAGCGGCACCGGCACGCCCAGGGCGATCAGCAGGCCGGCCCACGGCGGCACCGGGCCCGGCGGGGCGCCGGTGAGCGCGCCGCGCCACCCGGACGCCTCGGATGCAGCCGTCACGTCGACCTCCCCCGTGGACCTCGCCCGGATCGTCGGGACTCGCTTCAGGACTTGCTGCCAGGACTTGCCGCCCGGTACTCACCGACCGACCGGAACTCACCGTCCGGAACGCTTCGGTGACGGACCGGAGCAGCATCATGGGCGTCTTACCCCGACGCGCAGTACCTCGCACCCGGATTCACCCGAATGGGTAAGGAGTGGGCCAGTGGGGTAGATGAGTGTTTCATCCCATTCGGAAGCCTCCGCGTGTCCGCGTAACAGGATCGCCCCCGCCACGTTACGTCCGACGTATTGTCAGGCCACCGAGGCCGGGCCTACGGTCGACGAACCACGTTCTACGCACGTAGATGTGTGCGCCGCCGCATGCCGACACGTGCGGAAACCAGAGGCAGATCCGCCCCGCCAGCCCTCAGACCGCAGGCCCGACCCCCCGGCCGGGCCACGGAGTTGCGGAGGTACCCATGTCGCAGATCGTCCGTGCCGCCCTCGTGCAGACCCGGTGGACCGGTGATCAGGAGACGATGATCGCCCTCCACGAGCGCTACGCCCGCGAGGCCGCCGCCCAGGGCGCGAAGATCATCGGATTCCAGGAGGTCTTCAACGCCCCGTACTTCTGCCAGGTGCAGGACCCCGAGCACTACCGCTGGGCCGAGGCCGTCCCGGACGGGCCCACCGTCCGCCGGATGCAGGACCTCGCTCGCGAACTCGGCCTGGTCGTCGTCGTCCCCGTCTACGAGGAGGAGCAGCCCGGCGTCTACTACAACACCGCCGCCGTGATCGACGCCGACGGCAGCTACCTCGGCAAGTACCGCAAGCACCACATCCCCCAGGTCAAGGGCTTCTGGGAGAAGTACTACTTCAAGCCCGGCAACCTCGGCTGGCCCGTCTTCGACACCGCCGTCGGCAAGGTCGGCGTCTACATCTGCTACGACCGCCACTTCCCCGAGGGCTGGCGCGCCCTCGGCCTGGCCGGCGCCCAGATCGTCTACAACCCCTCCGCCACCAGCCGCGGCCTCTCCGCCTACCTCTGGCAGCTCGAACAGCCCGCCGCCGCCGTCGCCAACGAGTACTTCGTCGCCGCCATCAACCGCGTCGGCACCGAGGAGTACGGCGACAACGACTTCTACGGCACCTCCTACTTCGTCGACCCGCGCGGCCAGTTCGTCGGCGACCCCGCCTCCGACAAGGAGGAGGAGCTCGTCGTCCGCGACCTCGACCTCGACCTCATCGAAGAGGTCCGCCAGCAGTGGGCGTTCTACCGGGACCGCCGGCCCGAGGCCTACGGCCCGCTGACCGAGGCGTGAGGAGGCGAACACCGTGACCCGTACCGTCATCCGCGGCGGCCTCGTCATCACCGCCCACGACGAGATCCACGCCGACGTCCTGATCGAGGGCGAACGCATCGCCGCCCTCGCCACCACCGACAGCGACGCCGCCCGGGCCTGGACCGCCGACACCGTCATCGACGCCACCGGCCACTACGTCATCCCCGGCGGCGTCGACGCCCACACCCACATGGAACTGCCCTTCGGCGGCACCGCGGCCTCCGACACGTTCGAGACCGGCACCCGCGCCGCCGCCTGGGGCGGCACCACCACCATCGTCGACTTCGCCGTCCAACCCGTCGGCGGCTCCCTCCGCGAAGGCCTCGACACCTGGCACGCCAAGGCCGACGGCAACTGCGCCGTCGACTACGCCTTCCACACCATCGTCTCCGACGTCAACGACGCGGTCCTCAAGGAGATGGACGCCCTCGTCGACTCCGGCGAATCCACCTCCTTCAAACTCTTCATGGCCTACCCCGGCGTCTTCTACAGCGACGACGGCCGCATCCTGCGCGCCATGCAACGCGGCGCCGCCAACGGCGGACTGGTCATGATGCACGCCGAGAACGGCATCGCCATCGACGTCCTCGTCGAACAGGCCCTCGCCGCCGGCCGGACCGACCCCCGCTACCACGGCGAGGTCCGCCGCGAACTCCTGGAGGCCGAGGCCACCCACCGCGCCATCAAGCTCGCCCAGGTCGCCGGCAGCCCGCTCTACGTCGTCCACGTCTCCGCCGCCGCCGCGCTCGACGAACTCGTCCGGGCCCGCGACGCCGGCCTCAACGTCTTCGGCGAAACCTGCCCGCAGTACCTCTTCCTCTCCACCGACAACCTCGCCGAGACCGGGGCCGACGGCTTCGAGGGCGCCAAGTACGTCTGCAGCACACCGCTGCGCCCCCGCGAACACCAGGAGGCGCTCTGGCGCGGGCTGCGCACCAACGACCTCCAGGTGGTCTCCACCGACCACTGCCCGTTCTGCTTCGCCGGCCAGAAGGAGCTCGGCCGCGGCGACTTCTCCAAGATCCCCAACGGCCTGCCCGGTGTGGAGAACCGGATGGACCTCCTCCACCAGGCCGTCGTCGACGGGCACCTGACCCGCCGCCGCTGGATCGAGATCGCCTGCACCACTCCCGCCCGGATGTTCGGCCTGCACCCGCGCAAGGGCACCATCGCCCCCGGCGCCGACGCCGACGTGGTCGTCTACGACCCCACCGCCGTGCAGACCGTCTCCGCCGCCACCCACCACATGAACGTCGACTACTCGGCCTACGAGGGGCGCCGGCTCACCGGCCGCGCCCGCACGGTGCTCTCCCGCGGCACCGTGATCCTCGACGACGGCACCTGGCTGGGCCGCGCCGGCCACGGCGCCTTCCTGCGCCGCGACACCTGCCAGTACCTCACCTGACCCACCCCGCACCGCCGTTGCCCGCGGCCGGCCCGTTCGGCCCCGGGCGGACCCACCCCCTCCCTGGAGCCCCCGATGGACATCGGCCTCGTCCTGCAGACCGACCCGCCCGCCCGCCTGCTCATCGACCGGATGGTCCGCGCCGAACAGGCCGGGTTCAGCCACGGCTGGACCTTCGACTCCTGCGTCCTGTGGCAGGAACCCTTCGTCATCTACAGCCGGATCCTCGCCGAGACCACGACACTCACCGTCGGCCCCATGGTCACCAACCCCTCCACCCGCACCTGGGAGGTCACCGCCTCCCTCTTCGCCACCCTCAACGACATGTACGGCAACCGCACCATCTGCGGCATCGGCCGCGGCGACTCCGCGATGCGGGTCGCCGGCCGCCACCCCGCCACCCTCGCCCGGCTCTCCGAAGCCATGCACGCCATCAAGGAGTTGGCCGAGGGCCGCACCGTCGAGGTCGACGGCACCGAGATGCACCTGCCCTGGGTCCGCGAAGGCGCCGCGCTGCCGATCTGGATGGGCGCCTACGGCCCCAAGGCGCTCGCCCTCACCGGCCGCCAGGCCGACGGCTTCATCCTCCAACTCGCCGACCCCTACCTCACCGAGTACATGATCAAGGCCGTCCGAAGCGCCGCCGCGGACGCCGGCCGCGACCCCGACGCCCTCACCATCTGCGTCGCCGCCCCCGCCTACGTCACCGCCGACGACTCCCCGGCCGCCCTGGCCCACGCCCGCGAACAGTGCCGCTGGTTCGGCGGCATGGTCGGCAACCACGTCGCCGACCTCGTCACCCACTACGGCGAACACTCCGCCGTCGTCCCCGAAGCCCTCACCGAGTACATCAAGGGCCGCCAGGGCTACGACTACAGCCACCACGGCCGGGCCGGGAACCCCGACACCGCGTTCGTCCCCGACGAGATCGTCGACCGCTTCTGCCTCATCGGCCCGGCCGACGCCCACCGGACCCGGCTCGAACACCTCCGTGCCCTCGGCGTCGACCAGTTCGCCGTCTACGCCATGCACGACGCCGTCGAGACCACCATCGACGCCTACGGCACCGACGTCATCCCCCGACTCTGAGAGAGGAGACCCGCCCCGGTGAACGGTGACCCGCCGCCCCCGGCCGCACCCGTGCCCGCCGCCGGTCAGCGCGAGCTCGGGGACGGCCTGGTCGAACTCGACCCCGCCGCCCCCGAGCTGCCCGCCAACGGCTTCACCAATGACGACCTGCGGCCCGTCCCCGTCGCCCGCCGCACCTGGACCACCTACAACTTCCTCGCCCTGTGGGTCGGCATGGCCCACAACATCCCCTCCTGGACGCTCGCCTCCGGCCTCGTCGCCCTCGGCATGGACTGGAAGCAGGCCGTCCTCACCATCGCCCTGGCCAACCTCGTGGTGCTCGTTCCGATGCTGCTCACCGGCCATGCGGGCACCAAGTACGGCATCCCGTTCCCGGTCTTCGCCCGCGCCTCCTTCGGCCTGCGCGGAGCCAACCTGCCCGCGCTCCTGCGGGCCGCCGTCGCCTGCGCCTGGTTCGGCATCCAGACCTGGATCGGCGGCGAGGGCATCTTCCTGCTCGTCGGCAAGCTGCTCGGCGAATCCTGGCGCACCGCAGCCGAGTTCGGTGGCCACCCGTGGACGCAGTGGCTCTCCTTCCTGCTGTTCTGGCTGGTCGAGATGGCCGTGATCGCCCGCGGCATGGAGGCCCTGCGCCGGTTCGAGAACTGGGCCGCTCCCTTCGTCATCGTCGGAGCGCTGGCCCTGCTGGCCTGGATCACCGTGAAGGCGGGCGGGTTCGGGCCGCTGCTCGACCAGCCCTCCCGGCTCGGCTGGGACGGCGACTTCTGGAAGGTCTTCTTCCCGGCCCTGATGGGCATGATCGGCTTCTGGTCGACCCTGGCGCTCAACATCCCCGACTTCACCCGCTTCGGCGGCAGCCAGCGCGCCCAGATCCGCGGCCAGGCGCTGGGGCTGCCCACCACCATGACCCTCTTCGCCCTGCTCTCGGTGCTGGTCACCTCCGGCTCCCAGGCCGTCTACGGCGAACCGATCTGGGACCCGATCGCGCTCGCCGCGAAGATGGAGAGCCCGGTGGGCATCCTGTTCGCCCTGCTGACCGTCCTGGTCGCCACGCTCTCCGTCAACATCGCGGCGAACGTCGTCTCGCCCGCGTACGACCTCGCCAATCTGCTGCCCCGGCTCGTCGACTTCCGTACCGGGGCGCTGATCACGGGCGTGGTCGGGATCGCGCTCTTCCCCTGGAAGCTGATCGCCGACCCGCACGTCTACATCTTCACCTGGCTCGGTACGGTCGGTGGTCTGCTCGGCACGGTGGCCGGTGTCCTGATCGCCGACTACTGGCTGCTGCGGCGCACCCGCCTCCTGCCGGCCGAGCTCTACCGCCCGAACGGCGCCTACTGGTACACCGCCGGCTGGAACTGGCGCGCCGTCACCGCCCTGCTCGTCGGCGGGCTGCTCGCCGTCGGCGGCTCCCACGGCGGCCCGTTCCCGGCCGACGGCCTGGTGCCCCTCCTGAAGCCGCTCGCCGACTACGGCTGGGCGGTCGGCTTCGGGGCCTCGTTGGTCCTCCACGCCGCGCTGAGCCGGGGGACGGGCCGGCGGCGGCGCTGAACCCGGCCCGCGTGCCGGTGCGGTTGCCGGTGCGGCCCCGGTGCGGGCCCGGTGCGCGGGTGGTGCGGGGTCGGGCGGTTACCGGTGCGGGGCCGGTGCGGGCCCGGTGTGCGGGTTCAGGAGGAGAGGCGGTCGATGGTGGCCAGGACCTTGGCGGTGCCGTCCTCCTCGGCCAGCGTGGTGGCCAGGGTCCGGGCGCGCTCGCGGTAGTGGGGGTCGTCGAGCGCGCGGCGCACGGTCGCGGCGAGGCGGGCGGCGGTGAGCGCGGGTAGCGGGACCGGGCCGGGGGAGGTGCCGAGGCGGGTGAGGCGGTCGGACCAGAACGGCGCGTCGAGTTGCGCGGGCACGGGGACGGCGGGCGTGCCGGCCCGGAGGGTCGCGGCGGTGGTGCCGGCACCGGCGTGGTGGACGACGGCGGCCATCCGGGGGAACAGCCAGTCGTGCGGAGTGTCGTCGATGGTGAGGACGTCGTCGGAGTCGGCCGCGCCGAGGCCGCTCCAGCCGGCCTGGAGAACGGCCCGCACCCGGGCCGCGCGCAGGGCGGCGAGAACGGTGGCGCTGAGTGCCTCCGGGTCGGGGACGACCAGGCTGCCGAAGCCGACGAAGACCGGCGGCGGACCGGCGGCGAGGAAGTCGACGAGGCGCTCCGGGGGTCGCCAGCCGGGGTCGGGATGCGGCCACCAGTAGCCGGCCACGTCCAGGCCGGGGCGCCAGTCGGCGGGACGCGGGACGACGGCGGGGGAGAAGCCGTGCAGGACGGGGTGGGCGCGTCGGGCCCGGGCGATGCTGCGCGGGGGCAGGCCGAGCCGGTGGCGCAATTGGCGGACGGCGGGGGCGAAGAGGCGGTCGGTGGCCGCCTCCACGGCATGGCCGGCGAGCAGGTTCCCGGTGCGTCCCAGGGACCGGGTGCCGGTCACCGAGGGCGCGAACTCCCGAGTGGGGGAGATCGGTTGGAGATAGAGGCCGATGCTGGGAATGCCCGCGGCCTCGGCGGCGACCTGGCCGAGCGGGGTGGTCGCGCTGGTGGTGAGCAGGAGGTCGGTGCCCCGGGCGGTGGCCGCGACGATGCCGGCGCCGAGAGCGGGCATGAAGGAGCGGCCCAGGCGCAGGAGTTGGATGACGGAGAACGGTCCGGAGCCGGTCCGCAGCAGGCGCTGGCCGCGGTCCGAGGCGAGTTCGGCGCGTGGATCGACCGGGAGCGGGCGGAACTCCAGACCGGCGGCGCGCACCAGGTCGGCGAAGGTGGTGTGGGTGGCGACGGCCACCTGGTGGCCGGCCGCGCGGAGGTGGGCGCCGAGGCCGGTGAAGGGGGCCACGTCGCCCCGGGAGCCGGCGGTGGCGATCAGGATGCGCATGGCCGCAGTATCGCGGCGCGGGCGGTCGGCCCGGTCGGTGCCACGCCCGGCGCATCGCAACCGCGGGGGCGCACGGGGGCGTCCTCGCCGGTAGAGCGGCCAGTCGGGACCGCCGTGACGGAGGTGGAGGACGCATGAGCATAGTCGCGTGGATCGTGCTGGGTCTGGTGGCCGGGGCGCTGGCGAAGCTGCTGCTGCCGGGGAGGGACCCGGGAGGCCTGGTGGTGACCACCCTGATCGGCATCGCCGGGTCCTTCGTCGGCGGCTGGATCTCCTCGCGGATCCTGGACCGGCCGGTGTCCGCGCACTTCTTCGACCTGGCCACCTGGGGCTCGGCGATCGGCGGCGCGCTGGTGCTGCTGATCCTCTACCGGATCTTCTTCGGCAACTCCCGCAGCTGACCGTCCGGTTGGGACCGTCCGGTTGGGACCCGGACGATTGGGACCGCCCGGTCGGGCGAACCCTTTCCGGCACCGGGGCACCGGGGCACCGGGGCACCGGGTGCGGTCCGGGGCGGGGGAGAGGGACTTGGGCCCGGTCAGCGGGCGAGGAGGCCGCCGAGGAGCAGCTTCCAGAGGGCCTCGAAGCGCTCCGGCGCCTGCGGGTCGGACCACTCGGCGGCGTACGCCGGATCGTGGAAGTGCGCGGTCGCCTCGAACAGGGCCCGGGCGGTCGGGCCCACCGGAGTCGGCCCGAATTCCTTCGTGTCCACCCCGTCCTGGACCACCCGGCCGATCTGCCCCACCAGGGTGTCGACGTGGGCCTCGACGGTGCTGCTGGTCTCCGCGACCAGCACCAGATAGGTCGCGAACAGCTGCGGGTCGTCCAGCGCCTTCTTCCGCTTGGCGGCGAACAGCGTCTCCAGCCAGCGGTGCAGACGCTCGACCGCAGGTCCGGGCTCGGCGGCGATGGCCGCGAGGCTGTCGTGCGCCTGGTCGAGCCAGCGCTGGGTGACGGCCTCGCGCAGCGCCGCCTTGCTGGGGAAGTGGCGGTAGACGCTGCCGTGGCTGACACCGAGGGTGCGGGCCACGTCCACCACGGTGGCCTTGGCCGGGCCGAACCGCCGGAGGACCTCCTCCGTCGCGCCCAGGATCTGCTCGGGAGTGAGTGCGCTGTCCGTGGTCACGGGGAGGTACGTCCTAACGGGGTGGTGCGTCCGCTGCCGGGGCGGCGGACGGTGCTGCGGCTGACGGGCGGTGCGGCGGCCGGGCGGGGCCCGGACCGGAGGCGCGGGAGCGGCGCCGCCGGCGAGGCCCCGTTCGGCAGCGAACCGGTGACCGCCGTCGTGCCGGTCAGTGCTCGCTGTCGAGGTGGGCCATCTGAGCGGCAGCGTACCTCTCCCCGGCGGCGGACCCGGCGGGGACGGCGGCCTCGATGGCGGCGAGGTCGGCCGTGGTGAGGGTGACGTCCAGGGCGCCGAGGGCCTCGGTGAGCCGGTCGCGGCGCCGGGCGCCGACCAGCGGCACGACGTCCTCGCCGCGCGAGGCGACCCAGGCGATCGCGATCTGGGCGACGCTCGCGCCCCGCTCGGCGGCGACCGCGCGCAGGGCCTCGACCAGGTCGAGGTTGTGGATCAGGTTGTCGCCCTGGAAGCGGGGGCTGTGGCCGCGGAAGTCGGTGCCGGCCAGAGCACGCTCGTTGTCCCAGTGCCCGCTGAGCAGCCCCCGCGAGAGCACGCCGTACGCGGTGACGCCGATGCCCAGCTCGCGGGCGGTGGGCAGGATCTCGGCCTCGATGGAACGCGAGAGCAGCGAGTACTCGATCTGCAGATCGCTGATCGGGTGGACGGCGCAGGCCCGGCGCAGCGAGTCGGCGCCGACCTCGGAGAGGCCGATGTGGCGCACGTAACCGGCCTTGACGAGGTCGGCGATCGCGCCGACCGTCTCCTCGACCGGGACGCCCGGGTCCAGCCGCGCCGGGCGGTAGACGTCGATGTAGTCGGTGCGGAGGCGGCGCAGCGTGTACGCGAGGGCGGTCTTGGTCGCGGCCGGGCTCGCGTTGTAGCCGAGCCACTGGCCGTCGGGGCCACGCTGGGCGCCGAACTTCACGCTGATCTGCACGCTCGCGCGGTCCCGGCCGCGCAGTGCGTCGTGGATCAGCAGCTCGTTGTGGCCCATGCCGTAGAAGTCGCCGGTGTCGAGGAGGGTGACGCCCGCGTCGAGCGCGGCGTGGATGGTGGCGATGCTTTCGGCCTCGTCGGCCGGACCGTACAGGTCGGACATGCCCATGCAGCCGAGACCGAGGACTGAGGTGGTGGGGCCGGTCGCGCCGAGCCGGCGCTGGGGGATCCGGGGAGTGGTGGACATGGGGATCTCCTGGCGGATGAGGGGACGAGGGGTGAGACGAGGCCCGCGCAGCCGCTCGGGGTGCGGGAGCCTGCGAGGTCCACTATGACACTGCGGCTGACAGATTTCAAAGTTTGTCAGCCGTCATCTGTCATCTGTCATTCGTCACCTTTGGCGGGAAGCTGTCGCCGTACCCTCTTGGCCGCCGCCCTGCCCGTCGCTCCCGCCCTGCCCGTCGTTCCCGCCCAGGTCGTCCGTCTCCCTGCCGCACGCCCCGCTCCGGTCGCAGTACGGCTGCTCGCCGCTGCACCCACACCCGCACAACATCGCCCTCACCGTCTCCCGGACCTCACCCGCGGCACCCGCCACCCGCAACTCACCGCGCACCAGCAGTCGCCCATCCGCTGTCCGCCGCACCGTCGTCGGCCGCTCCGGGGCCTCCGGATCGCCGTCCGCCAGTCGGTAGGTCAGCGCGCCCGTCGGGCAGCGCCGCACCACCTCGGCGACCAGCCCCGGCTCCGCCGCGTCCGGGCTGATCCACGGGCGCCGCGCCGTGTCGAACACCGACGGCAAGCCGCGCACGCACTCGGCCGCGTGCCGGCAGACCTGCGGATCGAAGGTCACCGCGATCCCCGCGCCCTCGTACGTTCGGGCGCCCCGACGAAGGGCCCCAGCCTCGTCCTCGTCCTCGTCCCCGTCGGTGCCCATCAGTCACTCACCCGGCTGCGGTTCTCGTAGGCCAGATCCGTGTACTCGGGGTGGCGCAGCATCCAGGCCTTGATGAACGGGCAGGTCGCCAGCACCGCCAGCCCGCGCTCGCGCGCGTCGTCCAGCGCGGCCCGGGCCAGCGCGCCGCCGATGCCCTGCCCCTCGAAGGCCGGCTCGACCACCGTGTGCGGATACACCACCAGCTGGTCGCTGCGGATGTACTCGGCGAACCCCGCCAGGGCATCGTCCACCCGGGCTTCGAAGCGGCTCTCGGCTTCGGCATCGCGTACCGTGACGGTCATTGCAGGCTCCTCACTGCCGGACACGGAGCCGGGGACGGCCCCGGTCCATCATCGAGCGCCGGTGACCACCCCGCCCGTCGGCTCGCCCGCCACCGCGGCTCCGCCCGCTGTCGCGTCGCCTGCTGTCGTGGCGCCCGCCGCCGTGGCGCCCGCTATCGCTCCGTCCGCCGCGCCGGTTACCGGGGTGGGCGTCCGGGCGTCCGCCCTGCCGCCCGGGGCACGCAGTAGATGGGCCTGCGCCGGCGGCAGATTGCGCCAGACCGTCCGGGTGCCCAGCCCGTACGTCGCCTCGAACCGCCGCAGCAGCCGTGTCACCGCCCGGTGCCGCGCGCCCCGCTGGGGCCCGAAGGCCAGCGTCCGGGCGGCCGTCGTGCCCAGGTACCCGAACCAGGTCAGCTCGCCGCCCGGGATCAGCAGCCGCAGATAGAGCTCCAGGAGGTGTCTGACCCGCGCAGGCTCGAAGTTGGTGAACGGCAGGGCCGAGACGATCACGTCGTACCGCTCGCCCACCGGCCCGCCGCCGTCCGGCGCGGGCGGTCGGCACTCCGGCAGTTCCTCCACCCGGCACGCCGACAACCGCAGCCCGACTTCCGGTCCACGCCGGGCCAGCTCCGGATCCTGGCGCAGCCGCCCGGCGAACCGCGGGTTCGCCTCGACGACGTGCAACCGGTCACCCGGGCGCAGCACTTGGGCCAGCCGCCGGGTCACCGCCCCCGTGCCGGCGCCGACCTCCAGGACCGAGAGCGGCCGGTCCGGCCGGCTGGTCACCGGAACCACCAGGGCGTTCACCAAGTCCGCCCCGCTCGGTGCCAGCGCGCCCGTACTGTGGAACGTGCGGAACGCCTCGGCGAGGAACAGCAGCCGGTCACCACCAGCCTGGTCCGGACCGGTGTCGGAGGGGTGGGGGCGGATGCGGGAGTACAGCTGATCTGTCGTCATGGCGCCGACGCTAGAGGCGCTCGCGCCCGGCCGAATCTGTCGATTGGCAGTGCCGAACCCCGACGAAAGTCGAGGGTGCCGCTGGTCGTTCGTCAGGGGTCGAGCGCCCTGGCCGAGCCCTAGCATCAGCCCAGGCCAATGGGAGGAGACCGCGTGACCACAGGCCGCGTGGACCACCCGCGCCACCGAACCCGCCCGAACCGCTCGGGCGACCCCCACCACCCGGACCGCCGACCCGACGAGCCGCCTGCTCCCCGACCATCCGCCGCCCTGCTCGGCTGGTACGCCCCCGGCCACCGTCGCTGGACGGAGACCTTGCTCCTGCTGGCCATCCTCGCCCTCATCGCTGAGGAGGGCGGCACCCAGTGGAACAATGCCGACGGCCCCCACCGGGTCCTGCGCACCGCCGCCGCAGGCCTCGCCGCCCTGTCCCTTCTCCTCGCCCGCCGCCACCCGGTCGCCTCCGCCGTCCTCCCCGTCCTCACCGCAGGGCTCCTCAATCGCGCTTTCCCCGGCCTGTTCAGCGTCTTCCACCTGGCCTCGACCGGCCGCGTCGGCCCGGCCGCGGCCGGTGGCGTCACCATCGCTCTGATCAGCGCGGCCCACGCCGACTCCCTCGCCGACTGGGCCGGGACCGCCGGCTCACAGCTGCTCATCGAAGCCGCCGCGCTCGCCCTCGGCCTCTGGCTGTACGGCCGCCGCGTCCTGATCGAGACCCTGCACTCCCAGGTCGACGTGCTCCGGCGGGAGCGCGAGCTCCGCGCAGAACAGGCCCGCTCCGCCGAACGCGCCCGGATCGCACGGGAGATGCACGACGTGCTGGCCCACCGCCTCAGCCTGCTCGTGCTGCACGTTGGAGTCCTGCGCGACCAGGCCCGAGCCGGTACGGTCGCCGACGACCCCGACCGGCTCGCCCACCGGCTGGAACTCCTGCGCACCGCCGCCGCCCGCTCGCTCGACGACTTGCGGGACGTCCTGGGCGCGCTCCGAGCCGAACCGCAGCCACCAGAGGAGCCCCACCTGCCCCACCTGCCGGACGGGTCTGCGACCCCGACCGACCCGCAGGCTCCCGCGAGCGCCTCGGCACGGGCCCCGTCTCCCGTCGGATCACCCGTGCCCGTGCCCTCGGCATGCCCCTCCCCGCCGCGCACGCCGATACCCGCACCGGCCCTGCGCGACCTCACCGAACTCGTCAGGGAGGCCACCGCCGCCGGGCAGGCGGTCGAACTCGCTCTCGGCGGAGACCCGGAGGCCGTGCCCACCACCCACCGCCTGGCCGTCCACCGCCTCGTCCAGGAGGCGCTCACCAACGCCCGCAAGTACGCGCACGCGGCCCCCGTGAGGGTCCGGGTCCGCTACGGCGCCCCGGCGACCACCGTCGAGGTGTGCAACGACGCGGGCGGACCGGAGCCGTCCGGGGCCGGCACCGGCGGCGGGTACGGCCTGGTCGGGCTCGCTGAACGGGTCGGTGCACTCGGCGGGCACTTCGACGCCGGAGCCGACGGCCACGGCGGCTTCCGCCTCGCCGCCCGGCTCCCCCCGCCCGAGCGCCAGCCGCCGCCCCACCCGGCCCGGACCGGTCCGCTCCCGCCGTCCTTGAGACCGACACCGCTCCCACCGCTCCAGCCGCCCCAGAGCGAGGGTTCATGATCCGCACCATGGTGGTCGACGACGACGCACTGGTCCGCCTCGGCCTCGTCGATCTGCTCGCCCAGGACCCAGCCCTCACGGTCGTCGGCGAGGCCGCCGACGGGCTGCAGGCCGTCGAACTCGCCCGCCGCCGGCGCGTCGACGTCGCCCTGATGGACATCAGGATGCCCCGTCTCGACGGCATCGCTGCCACCCGTCGGCTGCGCGAGCTGCCGGACGCCCCGCGCGTCATCGCACTGACCACCTTCGACCTGGACGAGTACGTCTACCAGGCGCTCGCCGCCGGCGCCGACGGCTTCCTGCTCAAGGACACCCCGCCCGCCGAGATCGCCCGCGCCGTCCACATCGTGGCCGGCGGCCAGGGCATGCTGCACCCGGCCGCCGCCCGCCGCCTCATCGACCGCTACCACCGCACGGGCGCACCCCGCTCGGTCTCCGCCCGCAGCCGGACGGCCCGGCTGACCCCGCGGGAGGCGGACGTCCTGCGCGAACTGGCCCGCGGACTCTCCAACGCCGAGATCGGCGCCGTGCTCGGGATGCGCGAGAGCACCGTCAAGGCGCATGTCAGCCGGATCCTCTCCGAGCTCGGCGTCGGCAACCGCGTCCAGGCCGCATTGCTCGCCCGCGACGCCGGACTCACCGACGACCTCGGCTGAGGATCGGCGGCCCCAGAGCCCCCCGGAGCGAGACTGAACCGGCCAACCCTCCACCCCCGCGCTGCCCCCGCCACCTTCACCCCCGCCACCTTCACCGCAGCCGCCCTCACCGTCACCGCCCACATCGTGGATTCCGCCGTGCGCTCCGCCGCCGCCCACGGCTGTCGCTCCCCGCCGTCGCCGACGACCATCTTCCTGGTACCGAACGCTGAGCCGCTGTCACCCATCCGGCGTGGAAAACCCGCGCCTTGGCCGTTTGCGCTGCCGAACCCGGACGCGGGGTCCATGGTGGAGATGGGCGCGATCCGGCGACCGCGCTCGCGTGCCGATCCAGGCCCGCGCGCCGTGCGCCCGCCGCTGTTCTCCGACGGGCGCCCGAGGCAGGGCCCGGCCCCGGCGCGCTGGGAGCAGGGCCACCTCGCAGGAAACCGAACGGTTCTTCTAGGCTCACAACTCGGCTTCCCTGCGGCGGTGCCGTTGCTGCGCCCGCCGCATCGAAGCCGCCGTCCACGGGGGCTCCGGGCCGACCGGGGCCTCCGGATCGAGCGAGGAGGACGCAATGCCAAGCATGCCGCCCAGCCGTTCCACCGTACTTGGGCCAGACGGGCCGACCTGGCGGCCCGTACGCAGGGCCGGGGCCGCGCGTCCCGGCTGGTCCGGACACCCGGGCTGGTCCGGCCGGCCGGTCCGGCCGCTGAATACCGGCGGCGGCCGCGGAGGCGAGCGTTGAGTCCCCAAACCGTCCGGCCGTCCGCCGTGCCGACCGTGACCGCCGAAGCCGCAGGCACCCCCGCATCGGCCAACACCCCTGTGATTCTGGCCTCAGCCCCGGTTGTCGTGGAGGCCGTACAGGCCGATCCGGCCCGGGCCACGACACCGCTCTCGACATCGCTCACGGCACCGGTCGTGTCCGCCCCGCCGGCCCGCCCCGCCGCGCCCGCCCCGACGGCCACCGTGTCGTCGCGCGCCCCGGCGACCACCGACGGTGACCCCCAACCCGGCCCCACCGCCGCGCTTCCCGGACTGCCCCAGGCCCTCAGCTCCCGCGCCCGCACCTTGGCCGGAGCCGTACGGCGCCGCTGCGCCGACCTCGCCCGCATCGAGTCGCCCAGTGGCGACGCGCCCCGACTCAACGCCCTCGCCGAGGAGTTGAGCGCAGGATTCCGCGCCACGGGCGCCACCGCCCGGCGCGAGCCCGGCCCCGCCGGTGACCACCTGGTGCTCCAGTGGGAAGGCCAGGACGAGAGCCTGCCTCATCTTCTCGTGGTCGGCCACCACGACACCGTCTGGCCGGTCGGCATCCTCAACGACTGGCCGGTCACCGAACAGGACGGCACTCTCAGTGGCCCCGGCGTCGTCGACATGAAGGGCGGACTCGCCGTCCTGGAGGGTGCGTTCGCCCTGCTGGCCGACCTCGGCCAGCGCCCGCACCGCACCGTCCGGCTGGTCGTGGTCTCGGACGAGGAAGTCGGCAGTCCCGACGGCCGCCGCCTGGTTGAGCGCCAACTGCGCGGGGCGGCTGCCGTCCTGGGGCTCGAACCGCCGCACCCGGACGGTCGCCTCAAGACTGCCCGCCGGGGCAGCACCCGGGTGCGGCTGACCGTCACCGGGCGGGAGGCGCACGCCGGCAACGACGCGGGCGAGGGCGTCTCCGCGGTGGACGAGCTCGTCGACCAGCTGGTTGCGGTCCGCGCTCTCGCCCGCCAGCCCGGCACTGAGCTCAACGCCGGGAGGATCAGCGGCGGTACCCGCGCCAACGTGGTCGCCGGCGGGGCCGAGGCCGAGCTCGGCCTGCGCTTCTCCACCGGTGAGGCGCAGCGCCGCACGCTCGACAGCCTGGCCAGGCTCACCGCGCTGCGGCCCGGAGCTCGGGTGCGGACGGAGGTGCTGTCCAGCCGGCCGGCGTGGCCGGAGCGCACCGCCAACCCGTTGCTGCGGCACGTCCGATCGCTCGCGGCGGTGCTGGGACAGCAGCTGGACGGCGGTCCGGCCGGTGGCGCGGGGGACACCAATCTGCCGGGCTCGCGCGGCCTGCCCACGCTGGACGGCTTCGGCGCGGTCGGGGCCGGGGCGCACGCCCGGCACGAGCACATCCGGATCGATCAGCTGGCCCCCCGGATCGCGCTGCTGGCGGCGCTCCTCGCCGTACCGTTGCCGCGCCTGCGGGACCGGTCGGAAGGGTGAGCGCGCCGCTGCCGCGGTAGCGGCAGGCCAGGCCCCCTGGGCCCGTCGTCCGAGCTGGTTCGGGCGACGGGCCCACCGTCGGTCGGGACGGCTACTTTGCTCACTGTCTCCAGCACGAGACCGACCACCTCCACGGCGGCCTCTACATCGACCGGCTCTCGCACCGCGGCCGCCGTGCCGCGCTGCGGCGCATGGAGGAGCGCAAGGAGCAGGTCTTCGCCAAGCGGGCCACCCGCGCGGAGGAGCTGGGCCGCCTTCGGGCCGGTCGGTACGGCCGGCCGATAGCGGCGGTCGGTCCCGGTCGACGGAACCGCTGAGCGGTCGATCCGTCGGTCGGTCCGGCGCCCGAGCAGGCGGTCGAACCCACGAGTGAGCCCACCGTGGTCGCTTCCGGTCGGGGGCGGTCGCCCCCGGAAGCCGGAAGACCTGGCCCCGCGGACCTGCGGCGGCCCGGTTCCCTTGTCACGGCGCCGCCTCACCACGCACAATGGTACCGACCGAACGGTCAGTCGGTTGCCGTGAGGGCGGCGGCCGGGTCCGGCACGGCGCGCTGCCGGACGCCGGTGCGCCGGACACACCGGAGCACCGGCTGCCGGGCGCGCGACGCAGGGACAGGACGCGAGAGGGGTTCGTGGTGACAACAGAGGTGGCCGAACCGGTCCCCGCACAGACGCAGGAGGAGCGGTTCGAGGCGGTCGTCGCCGCCGAGCAGCGGATCGAGCCCCGGGACTGGATGCCCGACGCCTACCGGGCCACCCTGATCCGCCAGATCGCCCAGCACGCCCACTCCGAGATCATCGGCATGCAGCCCGAGGGCAACTGGCTCACCCGCGCCCCGTCGCTGCGCCGCAAGGCGATCCTGCTCGCCAAGGCCCAGGACGAGGCCGGCCACGGCCTCTACCTCTACGCCGCCGCCGAGACCCTCGGGGTGGACCGGGCGGAGCTGACCGAGAAGCTGATCTCCGGCCGCCAGAAGTACTCCTCGATCTTCAACTACCCGACCCTCACCTTCGCCGACGTCGGCGTGATCGGCTGGCTGGTCGACGGCGCCGCGATCTGCAACCAGGTGCCGCTCTGCCGGTGCAGCTACGGTCCGTACGCCCGCGCGATGGTCCGGATCTGCAAGGAGGAGTCCTTCCACCAGCGCCAGGGCTACGAACTGCTGATGACGCTGATGCGTGGCACCGAGGCCCAGCGGCGGATGGTCCAGGACGCGGTGGACCGCTGGTGGTGGCCGTCGCTGATGATGTTCGGCCCCTCGGACGCTGAGTCGCCGAACACCGCCCGCTCGATGGGCTGGCGGATCAAGCGGCACACCAACGACGAACTCCGTCGGCGCTTCGTCGACATGACCGTCCCGCAGGCGGAGCACCTCGGGGTCACCCTCCCCGATCCCGAGCTGAGCTGGAACGAGGAGCGGGGCGGCTGGGACTTCGGCGAGCCGGACTGGTCCGAGCTGACCCGGGTCATCCAGGGCCAGGGCCCGTGCAACGCCCAGCGGGTGGACCGACGCCGTGCCGCCCACGAGGACGGCGCCTGGGTCCGCGAGGCCGCCACCGCCTACGCGCAGAAGCGCCGGGCAGAGAGCAGCCTCCCGAGCCGGCCGCAGGAGCCCGCCCCGAGCCGGCCGCAGGACCACGCCCGCCCGCAGGACCACGCCCCGAGCAGGCAGACCGCGCCGAGCGCGCAGAGCGAGGAGAACGGAAAGTGACCGAGTCCAAGGCCGGCTGGCCGCTCTACGAGGTGTTCGTGCGCCCGCGGCGCGGGCTGAACCACGTCCACGTCGGTTCGCTGCACGCGCCCGACGACCGGATGGCCCTGCTCGCCGCCCGGGACCTCTACACCCGGCGCAACGAGGGTGTCAGCCTCTGGGTGGTCCCCTCCGTCGCGATCACCGCGTCCACTCCGGACGAGCGCGACCCGTTCTTCGCCCCCAGCGGCGACAAGGTCTACCGCCACCCGACCTTCTACGACATCCCCGAGGATGTCCCGCACATCTGACGGGGAGCAGCAGAACCATGACAGACGACCACGTCTACCTGAGCCTCTCCGAGGCGTCCGCCGAGCCCGAGGGCGAGGGCCGCTGGGCCTACGGGACGGGCTTCGCCGACCCGCTGCTCGGCGTGGACACCGCCGTGCCGCCCGGACTGGACGGCACCGACCTCGCGGCCTACTGCCTGATGCTGGGCGACGACG
Organism: Kitasatospora sp. NPDC050463; assembly: GCF_040655255.1. Classification (NCBI taxonomy): domain Bacteria; kingdom Bacillati; phylum Actinomycetota; class Actinomycetes; order Kitasatosporales; family Streptomycetaceae; genus Kitasatospora; species Kitasatospora sp. NPDC050463. The sequence goes on along the minus strand of NZ_JBFAJO010000018.1, from coordinate 105,975 downwards.
CCCTCGTCCTTGCCCAGCGGCTCACCGAGTGGTGCACCAGGGCGCCCGAGCTGGAGGAGGAGGTCGCGCTCGCCAACCTCGGCCTCGACCTGCTCGGCCAGGCCCGCCAGCTGCTCACCCGGGCCGGTCAGGCGGACGGCTCCGGCCGATCCGAGGACGACCTGGCGTACTGGCGCGAGGAGCACGACTTCCGCAATGTCCGCCTGGTCGAGGCGCCGAACGGGGACTTCGCGTTCTCGACCGCCCGGCTGCTGGTCTTCGCCACCGCGCGCGGCGCGCTGTACGAGGCACTGGCGGGGCACCGCGACCCGGTGCTGGCGGCGGTCGCGGCCCGGGGCGTGAAGGAGCTGGAGTACCACCGCGAGTACGCCACCGCCTGGACGTTGCGGCTCGGCGACGGGACGCCGTACTCGGCGCAGCGGATGCAGGCCGGTCTGGACGCGGTCTGGCCGCTGGTGGAGGAGTTGTTCACGGCGCATCCGGTGGAGCTGCGGGTCGGGGTGGATCCGGCCACGCTGCGCGAGCCGGTGCTGCGCTCGCTGGCCGCCGTTCTCGCCGAGGCCGGGCTGACCGTGCCCGAGGTGCCGGGGCTGGCCCCGGTCGGCGGGCGGGCCGGGCGGGACGGCGTGCACACCGAGGCGCTCGGCCCGCTGCTGGCCGAGTTCCAGGTGGTGGCCCGCGCGCACCCGGGGGCGACATGGTGACGACCACGGGCAGCCGGGCCTGGGAGGTCGCGGCGACCGTCCCGGATCCGGAGCTGCCCATGCTCACCCTCGCCGACCTCGGAGTGCTGGCCGGGGTCGAGGCGGACGGCCCGACGGTGACCGCCTGGCTGACCCCGACCTACTCCGGTTGCCCGGCCGTCGCCGAGATGGCGGCCGACGTGGACCGCCGGCTGCGGGCGGCGGGCTACCCGGACGTACGGGTCCGGCTGCGGCTGGATCCGCCGTGGTCCACCGACCTGATCACCGAGGAGGGCCGCCGCAAGCTGGCCGAGGCGGGCATCGCCCCGCCCGGTCCCGCGTCGGCGCGCCAGTCGTCCCCCGGCCTGCTGGCCCTCGGCCCGACCCGTCACCTGGTGACCTGCCCGCTCTGCGGCGGCACCGACACCGAGGAGCTGTCCCGCTTCGGCTCGACCGCCTGCAAGGCGCTGTGGCGCTGCCGCGAGTGCCGCGAGCCCTTCGAACGCGTCAAGGAGATCTGAATGGTCGCCCGCCCCGATCAGGCTGACCGCCCCGGTCAGGCCGCCGGCCCGGCTTCGCCCGCCCGCCCGGCCCCCGCGGTCGGTCCGGACGCGGCCGTGCGCCCCGCCCGCCGCCCGGTCTTCCACCACCTGCGGATCGCCGAGGTGGAGCGGCTCTGCGAGGACGCCGTCGCGGTGACCTTCGAGGTGCCGGACGGCCTCGCCGAGGAGTTCGCGTTCCGTCCGGGGCAGACGCTGACGCTGCGCCAGGTGGTGGACGGCGTCGACGAGCGCCGCTCGTACTCGATCTGCGCCCCCGTCGGCGGTCCACTGCGGATCGCCGTCCGCGAGGTGCCCGGCGGGCTGTTCTCCCGCCGGCTGGTGCGGGACGCGCGGGCGGGCGACGAGGTCGAGGTGCTGACCCCGTCGGGGCTCTTCACTCCCGCGCTGGGCGAGCCCGCCGACCACGTCCTGCTGGCGGCCGGCTCGGGCATCACCCCGATGCTCTCCATCGCCGCCTCCGTGCTGGCCGCCGACCGCACCTCCACCGTCACCCTGCTCTACGGCAACCGGCGCAGCGACACCGTGATGTTCGCCGACGAGCTGGCCGACCTCAAGGACCGCTACCTCGGCCGGTTCCAGCTGGTGCACGTGCTGTCCCGGGAGACCCGGGACGCCGAGCTGCTCAGCGGGCGGCTGGACCCGGAGCGGGTCGAGGCGCTGCTGACCGCGCTGGTGGACGTTCCGGCGGTCGGTCACTGGTGGCTCTGCGGGCCGTTCGGAATGGTCACCGGGGCCAAGGAGCTGCTGGCCGGGCTGGGTGTGCCGGCCGCGCGGGTGCACCAGGAGCTGTTCCACGCCGAGGACGAACCGGCCGCCGAGCGCGCCGAGCGGCCCGAGCGGGCGGACGGCGTCGCGCACAGCGAGGTCACCGTCGTCCTCGACGGGCGCGGCAGCACGCTCTCGCTGCCGCGCGACCGCTCCGTCCTGGACGGGGCCCAGCGTTCCCGCCCCGACCTGCCGTTCGCCTGCAAGGGCGGGGTCTGCGGCACCTGCCGCGCCCTGGTCACCGAGGGCGAGGTGGAGATGCGCCGCAACTTCGCGCTGGAGGAGAAGGAGCTGGCCGCCGGCTACGTGCTGACCTGCCAGGCCCGCCCGCTCACCGACCGGGTGACGGTCGACTACGACCGCTGAGCGGGCACCGCGGCCTCGCCGGCCGGGGATCCGAGCAGCGCGACGATCTCCCGGACGGCGGCCCGGCCCGCGCGGTTGGCGCCGACGGTGCTGGCGGACGGGCCGTAGCCGACCAGGTGGACGCGGGGGTCGGCGGTGGCGCGGGTGCCGGTGAGGGCGATGCCGCCGCCGGGGGAGCGCAGGCCGAGCGGTGCGAGGTGGCCGACCTCGGGGCGGAAGCCGGTGGCCCAGACGATGGCGTCGACCGGCAGCTCCTGCTCGCCCCAGGCGACCCCGTGCTCGGTCAGGCGGTCGAACATCGGGCGGCGGTGCAGCGCGCCCAGCTCCTCGGCGCGGCGGTAGGCGACCGAGGGGCCGAGCCCGGTGACGCTCACCACGCTGCGCACCGGCAGGCCCTGGCGCACCCGCTCCTCGACCTTGGCGACCACCGCGCGGCCGTACTCGGGGGTGAACGGGCCCTCGTGGTAGACGGGCGGGGTGCGGGTGACCCAGACCGTCTCGCCGACGGCGGCGACCTCGGACAGCACCTGGACCGCCGAGGCGCCGCCGCCGACCACCAGGACGCGCTCGCCGGTGAACTCCTCCGGCCCCCGGTACTCGGCGTAGTGCAGCTGCCGACCGGCGAAGTGGCCGGGGTAGTGCGGCAGGAAGGGGCGGGTCCAGGTGCCGGTGGCGTTGATCAGCGCCCGGGTGGACCAGGTACCGGTGTCGGTCTCGACCAGCAGGCGGGCGTCCGGCCGGTCGGACGCCGAGCGCACCGCGCGGACGTGGACGGGGCGCACCACCGGGAGCGCGTGCTTCGCCTCGTACGCCGTGAAGTACCCCGGCACCACCTCACGGGCGGGTGCGCCGGGGTCGGGCTCGGGCAGTTCGAAGTCGGGCAGGTCGTGGAAGCCGTGCACGGTGGCCATCCGCAGCGAGGGTGCGCGGTGCGCCCAGGCGCCGCCGGGTCCGGCGCCGGCATCGAGGACGACGAAGCCGCCGTCGGCGTCGGCCCGGTAGGGCGCGAAGCCGCGGCGGCGCAGGTGGTAGGCGGCGGAGAGGCCGGCCTGCCCGGCACCCACCACCAGGACGTCGACTCGCCGGGTACCGCCGGTGGCGCCGGCATCGAGCGGGGCGGTCTCGCGCGGCGTGGCGCCGGCCTCGGTGGCCCCGGCAGTGGTTGCACCGTAAACAGTCACGCCGGTGAAACATACGGCGGTGAGGGAGTGTTCCCGGTCCGGGCCGCGGACCACCGTCCACCGGCCATGATCACGGACCCACGGACCGCCGAGCACGGACCACGGACCACGGATCACAGACCACCGACCGTGGGCCCTACGCCGGGCCGGACTCCGGCGAGCGGCTCCGGCCGTCGGCTCAGGTGACCGGGGAGATCACCACGGCCGTGCCGTAGGCGCACACCTCGGTGCCGGCGTCCGCGGCCTCCGTGACATCGAATCGGAACATCAGCACCGCGTTGCCGCCGCGCGCCTTGGTCTGCTCGACCAGCCGCTCCATCGCCTCGTTGCGGCTCTCCACCAGGGTCTTCGTCAGACCCCGCAGCTCGCCGCCGACCAGTGACTTCAGGGAGGCGCCGATCTGGCTGCCGATGTGCCGGCTGCGGACCGTCAGGCCGAAGACCTCGCCGATGACGTGGTCGACCCGGAAGCCGGGGATGTCGTTGGTGGTCACGACCAGGACCTGGGCGTCCGGGCGCTGCCCGCCGCCGAATTCGTCGATGTTAGCCATGGGGCCATCCTGCGGGCTGCGCACTGCCGGTGGGCAGAGGCATGGCCGGGAACCGGCGGAGAAGGCGTCGAGATGCTGGACGGACCGGTGATCGGGCGACGGAAAGGCCGTACCGTAGCCCCATGGGCGAGCGAAGCGATCATCCACAGGGGCCGGGCGCGGCGGAGGACTCCGGCGCGCAGGAGATCGAGGCGACGGTGGTGCTGGGCCTGCGGATCACCGACTGGCCGGCGTTGCGTGCGGCTGCGATCGCGGCCGTCGAGGAGCTGGACTTCGAGGGCGTCGACCCGGCCGGCCAGCGCCGTGAGCTGCTGCGCGAGGTGTCCGAGGACGCCAATGCGGCGCTCGGCGCGCTGCTGCACCCGGACCGGCTGGTGGCCGCGATTCCGGGCGTCGAGGCGATCGGCGGGACGCTGGAGATCAGCGTCACCGAGGACTTCGCGCCGGATTTCGCCGAGTTGTTCCCGCTGGACGGCGGCGAGGACGAGGACGGCGGCGGCGGGACCGGCGACTGGACGCTGACCCCGCGCACCGCCTGTCTCCTCCACGCCCAGCTGCTCGGGCTGGCCGACGCCGCGTACGACGACCTGGAGGAGCACGAGGACGAGCCGGTCACCGACGGCGACGAGGCGGACTGGACGGTCTTCGCCCGGCTGCCGCAGCGCACCTGGCGCCAGCACCGGAGCTGGCGCCGGGCGATGGCCCGCGCCTTCGACGACCTCGCCGACGACCTCGCGCTCGGCGAGTGGCCTCTGCCGCGCTGCCTGGCCGAGGAGATCGCGCTGCGGATGGCCCTGGTGGACGCCCGTACGCTGCTCGGCGCACAGCCCGAGTCGGTCGCCGACATGATGGGCGACCTGCCGGCCGACCTCTACGACTACGACTGGGACGGCTGCCACGACGAGCTGTTCGGTGTCTTCGGGCCGGACGACGGCGATCCGGAGCTGAGCGCCGAGCAGCGCACCGAGCTGCTGCTCACGGCGACCCACCCGGAGGGCTGGTTCCTGGTGTACGAGGACGCCGAGGAACGGGACCCGCAGCGCGGCTACCGGCGCTGACGCGGCGTACCGCCGGCGGCTCCGGTCGGCTGCGCTCCCGGTCATCGGCGGTAGGGGCACGGCCCGGCGAGGTGTGCGGGTGGCGGCTAGGCTGCGGGTATGTCCGATATGTCTGACATTTCTGGCGGATCCGCTACCGGGGGCGGTGTCACCGACGTCTCCGCCGCGCCCCCTGGCGCGGACGCCTTCGCCGCCGCCGCGTCGGCTGCCGACGACCGGGTGCTGGCGCGGCTCACGCTGGGCCTCGAAGGCGTCGAGGCTGCCCAGCGCGGGCGGACGGCGCAGGCCAGGGAGAGCTTCGAGCGGCTCTGGGACGCGCTCGGCGAGCGCGGCGACGTGTTCCACCGCTGCGTGCTCGCCCACTATCTGGCGGATCTGCAGGACGATCCGCGCGCCGAGCTGGAGTGGGACATCCGGGCGCTGGAGGCCGCCGACTCGCTGACCGCCGAGCGTGCGCAGACCTACGCCTCGGCCCTGCAGGTCCGGGCGTTCTATCCGTCCCTGCACCTCAACCTGGCCTCCGACCACCTCAAGCTCGGTGAGCCGGAGCGGGCGCGCGAGCAACTGGAGCGCGCGGTGCGGAGCCTCGACGCGTTGCCGGAGGATGCCTACAGCGCGGGCATCCGGGCCGCCGTCGACGAACTGCGCCGGCGCCTGCGCTGACCGCCCGCCCCCTGTTCGCCGCTCACCGCTCGCCCTCCAATCGCCCGCCGCTCGCCGCCCGCCCTCCAAGCGCTCTCCTGGCCCCCAGCCCGGCGCCCGGCGCCGAACTCCGCATCCCGCGCCCGGCCCTGCGGACCGGACCGGCCGACCTGTCGTGATCGCCGCGCAGTGGGTGCTGGCATGCTGGACGGGTGACTTCTCCGTTCGACGCCCCCGTCCCCGCCCCTGCTCCCGAGGACCGCGACGCCCGACCGCAGTACGTGCTGCCGCTGGTCGTCCGGCTGGAGCGGGCCGAGCCGCCCGGGCGGACCGACGCACTGGAGACTTCGGCGCGGGCCGTGCTCACCCTGCTGTCCGACCCCCGGGTCACCGGGCCGGACGGCGAGTGGGCCGAGCGGGTCGAGGCCTGGGAGGACGCCCGGATCCGCAAGGTCGTCCGGCGGGCGCGGGGCGGCGAGTGGCGCCGGGCGGGCGAGCTGCCGGGCATCACGGTGGCCGGTCAGGAGGCCGAGGTGCGGGTCTTCCCGCCGGTTCCGCTCGACGGCTGGCCCAAGGAGCTCGCCAAGCTCCAGGTCTCCGGCACCGATCTGGAGGAGAGCGGCCCCGTCCCCGCCGCCGGGGACGGGCTGCCGGTGCTCTGGCTGAACCCGGAGCTGGAGATGAGCGCGGGCAAGACGATGGCCCAGACCGGGCACGCCGCCCAACTCGCCTGGTGGCGACTGGACGACGCGCAGCGTAAGGAGTGGGCCGAGTCCGGCTTCGCGCTGGCGGTCCGGACGGCCACCCCCGAGGCGTGGGCGGAGCTGGTGGCGAGCGGTCTGCCGCTGGTCCAGGACGCCGGGTTCACCGAGATCGCCCCGGGGAGCTGCACGGTGATCGCGGAGCACCCGGCACTGCGCGGCTGAGCGCGGGGCCGGGCGGGTGACGGGCACGGCCGCCGTCCGTCACCCGCTTCGGACCGCGTACCGCCGTACCGAGCGCAGGCCGGCGTACGCGGCCGCCCAGAGTGCCATGATCAGCAGGCCGGTCCAGTGGCCGTAGTGGACCGTCGGGTCCGCCTGGGTGCGCATCGCGTGGAAGCCGGCCCGGTCGGGCAGGAACTGGCCCGCCTCGCGCACCCCGGGGATCGCCGCCAGCAGAGTGGTGCCGAGGAAGAGCATCGGGGTGAGCAGACCGAGCGCGACACCGAGGTTGCGCAGTACGGCGGTCAGGCCGAGGCAGAGCACCACCAGCAGCGGGTGGTAGAGCACACCGGCGAGGAAGCTGCGCCCCGTGCCGAGGGCGGACAGGTCGACCCCCGCGGTGGCGGCGACGACCAGGAACGAGCCGACCGTGGAGACCAGCCCCAGCAGCAGCCCGACCCCGGCGCCGAGGGCCAGTTTCGCGCCGTAGAGCCGGCCGCGCCGGGGGACGGCGGTGAGCGAGGTGCCGATCATGCGGGTGTCGAACTCCTGTCCGATCAGCAGGATGCCCACGCAGGCCACGGCGACGTGGCCGAACTGCAGGCCGTAGTAGATCCCCTCGGACTGGTCCTCGCCCGGGGTGTGGTCCACCTGCCCGTACGCGGCATTGACGGCGGTGGTGATGCCGACGGTCAGCGCGAGGGCGACGAGCGGGGCGATCCACTGGGAGCGGAGGGTGGCGAACTTGATCCGTTCCGAACGGAGTGCGGCGACGATGGTCGTCGTCATCGGAGGGCCTCCTCAGGCGTCGGTGCGGCGCAGGGCGCGCAGGCCGGCGTACGCGGCCGCGCCCGCCCAGAGCGCCATGATCAGCAGGCCGGTCCAGTGGCCGTAGGCGACCTGCGGGTCGTCGCCGTAGTGCAGCGCGTACTGGCCGGCCCGGTCGGGAAGGAACTGCACCACGCGACGGACACCGGGCACGCCGCCGAGCAGCGGGGAGAGCAGGAAGACGGTCGGCACCAGCAGGCCCATCGCGGCGGTGAGGTTGCGCAGCACGGCGGTGAGGCCGAAGCAGAACACCACGAGCAGCACCGGGTACAGCACCCCGGCAGTGGCGCTGCGGAGCAGGGCGGGGCCGTGCCAGGCGCCGGGGGAGAAGGCCGCGTTGCCGGCGATGGAGCCGGCGGTCCCGAGCAGGCCGGCGGCGAGGGCGACGAGCGCGCCGAGGGCGAGCTTCCCGGTGTAGAGCCGGTCGCGGCGGGGGACGGCGGTGAGCGAGGTGCCGATCATGCGGGTGTTGAACTCCTGCCCGATCAGCAGGACGCCGAAGCAGGTCAGGGCGGCCTGACCGAAGTTGAGGCCGTAGTGGATCCCGAGGCCGGGATCGTCGGACAGGCCGGCGTCCCGGTCGCCGAACGCCGCGGCTGCGGCGGTGCCGAGCCCGGCGGTCAGCAGCACTGCGAGGACCGGGGTCAGCCAGAGCGAGCGGAGGGTGGTGAGCTTGATCCACTCGGACCGCAGGACGTGCGCGAGGCCCGCCCCGGTGGACTCCGGCGCGGCGGTGGCGGCGGCGGTGGCAACGGCAGTGGCAGTAGCGGTGCAGGCGTCGGTGCGGAGCGGGTGGCCGGTGCTGCTCATGCCGCCACCGCCCGGTACTCGACGCTGTCGGCGGTCATCCGCATGAACGCCTCCTCCAGTGAGTCCTGTCGGACGGTGATCTCGTACAGCACCACACCGTTGGCCGCCGCCAGTGCGGCGATCCGCTCCGGGGTGGCGCCGCTGACCTCCCAGGCGCCGCCGTCCACCGGTTCGGCGGCCAGGTCGGAGCCACCCAGCAGGGTGGCCAGCTTCGCCGGGTCCACCGCGCGGACCCGGACCCGGGTGCGGCCGTGGCGGTCGATGACGTCGGAGGTGGCCGCGTCCGCCAGTAGCCGGCCCCGGCCGATCACCACCAGATGGTCGGCGGTGAGCGCCATCTCGGTCATCAGGTGCGAGGAGACCAGGACCGACCGGCCTTCGGCGGCGAGCCCGCGCAACAGGGTGCGGATCCAGCGGATGCCCTCCGGATCGAGGCCGTTGACCGGCTCGTCGAGCATCAGCACCGGCGGATCGCCGAGCAGCGCGGCGGCGACGCCCAGGCGCTGGCGCATGCCGAGCGAGAATCCGCGGATCCGGCGGCCGGCCGCGTCGCCGAGGCCGACCTGGTCGAGTACCTCGGCCACCCGGCGCTCCGGCAGGCCGCCCGCGGCGGCCAGCCAGCGCAGGTGGCCGCGGGCGGTCCGGCCGCCGTGCAGGGCGTGGGCGTCGAGCAGTGCTCCGACCTGCCGCAGCGGATCGGCCAGTTCGGCGTAGTGGCGGCCGTTGACCAGGGCGCGGCCGGCGGTCGGCCGGTCCAGGCCGAGGACCATCCGCAGGGTGGTGCTCTTGCCCGCGCCGTTCGGCCCGAGGAAGCCCGTGACCACGCCGGGCCGGACCTCGAAGTCGAGGTCGTCGACCACGCGTGTGCCGTCGTACTCCTTGGTGAGGCCCTGAACCTGGATCACGGCTGCCTCCCTCTCTGTCGATGGCCCTATTCGACCGGAGCGGGCGGCCGCGACGGATCCCGCCGGGGAGTGGCGCGTCCTCCCTCTCGGGAGGGAGTCCCTCCAGCCCGCTGAGCTGGCAGGATGACCGAGTGTCCAGGATCCTCGCGCCCCTGCTGAGTGGTGCCACCTATGTGCGGTGGCTCCATCTGATGATCGGTCTGGTCTTCGCCGGGGCCGTCCTGACGGTCTACCCGGGGACGGACGGGTGGAGCCTCACCGAGGTGCTGGTGCGGGCCGTCCCGGTGGATGCCGGGCTGCTCGCGGTGGCTGCGCTGGTGCCCGCGATGCGCCGGGCCGAGGGCGTTCAGGCCCGGCTGCTGCTGATGCCCGCGCGGGAGCAGGACATCGCCGCCGAACCGGCCCGCACCTGGGCCGACCGGCGCCGGACGGCGGCGTGGCTGCTCGGGCGGGTGGCGCTCGGAGTGGCCGTCGGCAGCCTCTCCGTGCTGGTCCCGGCCGCCGCCTTCGACCTGCTCCTCCACCCCGCGCCGGAGGTGTTCGGCCACCGGCTGCCGGAGTCCGGGGGGATCCGCTGGTACCCGCTCATGGCGCCGCCGCTGCTGATCGCCCTGGGCTGGCTGATCGTCTGGGCCGGCCGCTTGCAACTCGTCATGGCGGTACGGTTGCTGGGGCCATCTCCGGCGGAACGGCTGGCCGCCGCCGAGCTGCGGGCCGAGCGGCTGCTGGAGCGCAACCGGTTGGCCCGTGAGCTGCACGACTCGATCGGCCACGCGCTGACGGTGACGGTCATTCAGGCGGGCGCGGCGCGGGTGGTCGACGATCCGCAGTTCGTCGCCAGGGCGCTCGAGGTCATCGAGGAGACCGGTCGGCAGGCGATGGAGGACCTGGAGCGCACCTCGTCCTGCTCCGCGAGACCCGTGACGGAGCCGGTGCGGACGGTGCTCCCGGGAGCGCGGACGCCGTGGCCACCGAGCGTCCCGGCATCGACCAGGTGCCCGCGCTCCTCGACACCGCGCGCTCGGCCGGCAGTCCGGTCGAGGCGTGGATCGACGTGCCGGCGGCGAACCTGCCCGGGGTGCTCTCCCGCGAGGGCTACCGCATCGTCCAGGAGGGCGTCACCAACGCCCTCAAGTACGCGCCCGGTGAGCCGATCACCGTCCGGATCGCCCTGCACGACGGACAGTTGGAACTGCGCTGCGTCAACGCGCTGGTGCCGGCCGCCGCCCGTGCGACACCGCGCCGGGGCGGCAAGGGGCTTCGTGGCATCCGCGAGCGGGCCGCGTTGCTCGGCGGCGAGGCCTCGGCCGGGGCCGAGTCCGGGCAGTGGGTGCTGGCCGTGCGGATGCCCCTACGCTTGGGCGCGTGATGATCGACATTCTGCTCGCCGACGACGAGGAGCTGGTCCGGGCCGGGCTGCGGGCCGTCCTGGAGGCGCAGGGCGACCTGCGGGTGGTCGGCGAGGCGGCGGACGGGGCCGAGGCGGTCGCCATGGCGCGCCGGCTGCGCCCGCACGTGGTGCTGATGGACGTGCGGATGCCGCGGCTGGACGGGCTCGCGGCGACCCGCGAGCTGGTGCGCCCAGTGGCACCCGAGGTACCCGAGGCACCCGAGGTACCGGACGCACCCGAGGCGCCCGGTGGGCAGCCGCCGAAGATCCTCGTCGTCACGACCTTCGAGAACGACGACTACGTCTACCAGGCCCTGCGGGCGGGTGCCGACGGCTTCCTGCTGAAGCGCTCCCGGCCCGCCGAGATCGCCCACGCCGTCCGTCTGGTCGCGGCGGGCGAGTCGCTGCTCTTCCCCACCGCGATCCGCCGCCTCGCCGCCGGTCAGGGCAACCGGGCGGCCCGGGACGCGATGGCCCGCGCCGCGCTGACCGAGCGCGAGAGCGAGGTGCTGCGCCTGGTGGCCCGGGGGCTGACCAACGCCGAGATCGCCGGGCAGCTGTTCCTCGGCGTGCAGACGGTGAAGACGCACGTCAGCAGCGTGCTGGCGAAGCTCGGGGCCCGGGACCGCACCCAGGCGGTGATCGCCGCGTACGAGTCCGGCTTCGTGGAACCCTCGGAGTAGCCCGCTGCGCCGGGCCGGGTCGGCGCGGGGCAGGGCAACCGGGCCGTGGTGGCTCAGGCCGGGTAGGCGTGGGTCTGGACGGCCTTGACCGAGGCCCAGACGGTCGTGCCGGTCGCCAGGTCCAGTTCGGCCGCGGCGGCGGGGGTGAGGTCGGCCGCCATCGGGAGGGCGCCGACCAGGTCGGCGCGGACCTGGTCGCCGTGCAGGTCCAGGCCCGCGACCTCCAGCTCCCACACGTTGCGCGCGCTGCCCTTGGGAGCCTCCCGGTGCAGCGTCACGGCGGCCGGTGGGAAGGCCACGAACGCCGGGCCGGTCAGCTCCTCGGAGGTGGCCAGCACGGCGCCGTCGGCCAGGGTGACCCGGTGGCCGTCCGCGCGGCCCTGGTAAAGGTTGAGGCCGACCAGGCGGGCGATGTAGTCGGTACGCGGCCGCCGGGCGATCTCGGCGGGGCTGCCGGACTGCACCTCGCGGCCGTCCTCGATCACCACCAACCGGTCGGCCAGCACCATCGCGTCCAGCGGATCGTGCGTCACCAGCACCGCCACCGCCTCGAACCCGGCCAGGTGGCGCCGCAGTTGCGAGCGGACGTCGAGGCGGGTACGGGCGTCCAGGGCGGCGAGCGGCTCGTCGAGCAACAGCAGCCGGGGCCGGACGGCCAGCGCCCGGGCCAGCGCGACCCGCTGCGCCTGGCCGCCGGAGAGCCGGCCGGGGCGGGTGCCCGCGTGCTCGGCCAGGCCCATCCGCTCCAGCCAGCCGGCGGCCTCGGCCCGGGCCTCGCGCTTGGGCCGGCCCTGGCAGCGCGGGCCGAACGCGACGTTGTCGAGCGCGCTGAGGTGCGGGAAGAGCAGGTAGTCCTGGAACACCACGCCGACCGGCCGCTCCTCGGCGGGGGTGTGCAGCCGCCGGGCCGGGTCCTCCAGCACGCGGCCGTCCAACCGCAGGTGGCCGCCGGTGAGCGGGAGCAGCCCGGCGAGCGCGCGCAGCGCGGTGGACTTGCCGGCGCCGTTAGGCCCGAGCAGGGCGACCACCTCGCCGGGGGCGGCGGTGAGCGCGAGGTCGAGGCTGAAGGCGGCGCGGTCCACCCGCAGCCGGGCGTCGAGGGCGTGCTTCGCGGCAGTCATCGTGGCGGTGTCCTGGGGGAGGTGCGGGGCGGCGGCGCGCCCACGGTGACGGCGGCAGGCACGGCGCGTACGGCGGGCCGGGGGCGGGCGGCGGGTACGGTGCCGCTCACGGCGCGGACAGCCAGCGGTCGCGCAGGCCGGCCAGGACGGCGACGGAGACCACCAGCAGGACGAGTGACAGCGCGATCGCCGCCTCCGGGTCGGACTCCATGGCCAGGTAGACGGCGAGCGGCATGGTCTGCGTCCGGCCCGGGAAGTTGCCCGCGAAAGTGATCGTCGCGCCGAACTCGCCGAGCGCCCGGGCCCAGGCCAGCACCGCGCCGGCCCCGATGCCGGGGGAGATCAGCGGCAGGGTCACCCGGCGGAAGGCGGTCAGCCGGGAGGCGCCCAGGGTGGCGGCCGCCTCCTCGTAGCGGGGGTCGGCCGCCCGGAGCGCGCCCTCGACGCTGATCACCAGGAAGGGCATCGCGACGAACGCCTCGGCGACCACCACACCGGTGGTGGTGAACGGCAGGGTGATCCCGAAGGCGGAGTCCAGCCAGGACCCGACGATTCCGCGCCGTCCGAGCACCAGCAGCAGCGCCACACCGCCGACCACCGGCGGCAGCACGAGCGGCAGCGTGACCAGCGCCCGGACCAGCCGGCGGCCGGGCAGTTCGGTCCGCGCCAGTACCCAGGCCAGCGGCACCCCGAGCACCAGCGACACCCCCGTGGCCGCCGTCGCGCAGAACAGCGAGAGCCGCAGGGCGTCCCACACCTCGGTGCTGGTGAGCTGTTCGGACAGGGTGCTCCAGGGGGCCCGGACCAGCAGCCCGACCAGGGGCAGGGTCAGGAACGCCAGCCCGAGCAGCGCCGGGAGCAGCAGCGCGACCGGGACGCGGCGCGCGCGCCGCCGCCGGTGCGGCAGGCCCGCTTGCCCGGGCTCGGCGCCGGAGACGGCGCGCGCGCCGACGCCGGACGCGTGGCCCCGGGTGGTGCGGCGGCTCACGGCGTCTGGAAGCCCGCCGCGGTGAGCACCTGCTGTGCCTCGGGTGAGCGGACGTACGCGACGAAGGCGGCGGCGGCGTCCTTGTGGGGAGCCTTGGCGAGGGCGGCGATCGGGTAGTCGTTCACGGCCTTGGCGGCCTCGGGGAAGTCCACGCCGTCGATCTTCGCAGCATCGGCCTTCACATCGGTCCGGTAGACCAGCGACGCGTCGACCTCGCCCAGTTCGACCTTGGTCAGGGCGCCCTTGACGTCCTGCTCCAGGGTGACCGGGGTGAGGTTGACGCCGGCCGCCTTGAGCGCGGTCCGGGCGGCGTCGCCGCACGGCACCTCCTTCGCGCAGAGCGCGACCTTGACGCCGGGGGCGGCGAGGTCGTTCAGCGCGGCGAGGCGCTTGGGGTTGCCCTTGGGCACGGCGATGGTGAGCGTGTTCCTGACGAAGGTCTTCGGCTCGCCGGTGGCGCCGCCCGCGTCGGTGACCGTCTTCATGGTGGCGGGGCTGGCGGCGGCGAAGACGTCGGCGGGAGCTCCGGAGTTGATGCTGGTGGCGAGGCTGGAGCTGCCGCCGAAGTTGAACGTGACCTTGGCGCCCGGGTGCGCCGCCTCGAACTTCCTGCCGAGGTCGGTGAAGGCCTCCTTGAGCGAGGCGGCGGCGAAGACGGTGATCGGACCGGACACCTCGGCGGCGCCGGACGACGCCCCGGTGGACGCCGCTCCGGTGGTCGATGCCGTGTCGGACGAGTCGCCGGAGGCCTGGTCGCCGCCGTCGCCGCCGCAGGCGGTGACCCCGAGGCCGAGGGCGAGGGCCGCTGCGGTGGCGACGGCGAGTCTGCGGGTGCCGGCGGTACGGGTGCTCATCGGTCCTACCCCTCCTGGGTGCGCCGGAAGGGCGCGGGACGCTGCCGCAAGTGCGGCTATTACGCCGATCATAGTGCCGCAAATACCAGCAGAAAATCGCCTGTCACATCGCACAGGCGAATGCCATCGGCCTTGCCGCCCGAACTGTGGCAAGGCTCAAACGGCACCCGGGCAGGCCTGCCCGGGCGGCGTCGACGGCACCGGAAAACCCTTGGCGTGCGGGCACCCCGAGAGGCGAGAGTGAGCGCCGGGCGTGAGCGCGGAGGGGTCGCCCGACCGCGCAGCCGTACGTCCGGGCAGCCGTAGGTCCGCGTACCCGCCGTAGGTCCGCGTACTCGCCCGATGTCCGCGTACCCGCACGCACCGCACCGCACCGCACCGCCGGCCGACCGGCCGAGCCAAGGGGAGGAGCCCACCCATGTCCACACTGCGTGTCACCGCCGAACGGCTGACCATCCTGGCGCATCCGAATGCCGACGCCCTGGAGCTGGCGCAGGTCGGGCTCTACCGGGCGGTGGTGGCCAAGGGCGCGTACCGGACGGGTGACCACGCCGTCTACATCCCCGAGCAGGCCGTGCTGCCCGCCGCGCTGATCGAGGAGCTGGGCCTGACCGGGCGGCTGGCCGGGAGCGGGGCCGACCGGGTCAAGGCCGTCCGGCTGCGCGGCGAGCTCTCCCAGGGCATCGTCTGCCGGCCCGGCGCGCTGGCGGGCACCGATCTGGCGGCCGCCGCCGAACGCGGCGAGGACTTCGCCGAGCGGCTGGGCGTCGTCAAGTGGCAGCCGCCGATCCCGACGTCGATGAACGGCGAGGTGGTCCGCGCGCCGGACCTGCTGCCGTGGGTGGACATCGAGAACCTCAAGCGCTTCCCCGGAATCTTCGAGCCCGGTGAGCCGGTCGTGCTGACCGAGAAGCTGCACGGCAGCTGCTGCCTGGTCACCTACCACGCCGCCGGGGGCGAGGTGCAGGTGTCCTCGAAGGGCATCGGCGCCCAGGGACTGGCGCTGGTCGAGGACGAGCGGAACCTGTACTGGCGGGCCGTGCGGGCGCACGGCATCCCGGCGGTGGCCGCCCGGCTGGCGGAGCGGCTCGGGGCCGAGCGGGTGGGCGTCTTCGGCGAGGTGTTCGGCGCCGGCGTGCAGGACCTGACGTACGGCGAGTCCGGCCGTTCCGAGCTGCCCGGCTATGCCGCGTTCGATGTCTCGGCGGTGGTGGACGGGCAGCTGCGCTGGCTGTCGGCGGCCGAACTGCTCGACGGCGAGCTGCCGTTGGTGCCGGAGCTGTGGCGCGGTCCGTTCGATCCGGACACCGTGCTGGCGCTGGCCCAGGGGCGCGAGACGGTCTCCGGGCGTGAACTGCACCTGCGGGAGGGGGTGGTGGTCCGTCCGGTGGTCGAGCGGTACAGCCCGGTGGTGGGCGGCCGGGCGATCGCCAAGGTGGTCGGCGACGCCTACCTGACCCGCAAGGGCGGCACCGAGTACGAGTAGGCCGTCGATGGCCCGCCCGGTGCGCGGCCGGGGCCCGGGGTCCGGGGCGCCGGGTGCCGTTCGTCGGCGGTGCCCGGCGGCACAGGACGGACCATTCGAGCACAGTGCCCGCACCTCGGGGGCGGCTTTTCACATGTTCGGGTGACGAATTCCTGTCCCCGGATAGCGTCCCACGCACCCCGGACCGGAAGCGCACGTGCTGCCGGCATATGACGGGTGATCGATCCCCCGGACCGGTCACCCGTCGGCCGGCCGCGCGGAGTCCGCCCGGTCCAGGGAGCCCGGACGCGGCGCGAACCGCCCCGGGCCCGACCGGTCGACCGGAGGTCCCATGGGCACCACGAGCCATCTCGGTTCCGGCTGGCTGACGCCCGCGCTCTCCTACGTGGTGGCGTGCGCCGGCGCGGCGATCGGCCTGCGCTGCACCCTGCGAGGCCTCGCCGCGACCGGTGCCGCCCGCCGGAACTGGCTGCTCACGGCGGCCGCCGCGATCGGCTGCGGGGTCTGGACGATGCACTTCGTGGCGATGTTCGGCTTCACCGTCGACGGCACCGAGCTGCGCTACAGCGTCCCGCTGACGGTGCTCGGTCTGCTGGTGGCCGTCGTGGTCACCGGTCTGGGGGTGTTCGCCGTCGGGTACGGGCGCCGCTGCGGCCCCGCGCTGCTGACCGGCGGGCTCGTCACCGGACTCGGCATCGCCGCGATGCACTACGTCGGCATGGCGGCCCTGCGGATGCACGGCGGCCTGCGGTACGACCCGGGCACGGTGGCGCTGTCCGTCCTCATCGCGGTCGGCGCCGCCACCGGCGCGCTCTGGGCCGCCGTCACCATCCGCAACGTGGCTGCCGCGACGGCCGCCTCGCTGGTCATGGGCCTCGCGGTGAGCTGTATGCACTACACCGGGATGGCCGCCGTCCACGCCTACCTGGACCCGGGCCGGACCGGGCTCGACGGGGCCGGTCCGATGGAGTTCGTCTTCCCGCTCGTCGTCGGGATCGGGTCGTTCCTCTTCATCACCGCGGCCTTCGTCGCACTCTCCCCGACAACCCGCGACCGCGCCGTGCGCCGGGAGGCGGGCGAGCTGACCATCGAGGAGTTCCCGGCGCGGCCTGCGCGCCCGACGCCGGAGCAGCACCACCGCGCGGCCTGACGCCCTCGGCCCGGCCGCCCGATGCTCTGTCAAGTCTTGTTCGTGACCTTCGGCCGAGCTTCGGTGAGACGGGTAGGTTCTTCACGTGACCTTGATGGAGACGCAGGGTCTCGCGCCGATGAGCGACGAGGCCCGGGTGTACTGGACAGCGCTGGGAGACACGACTCGGAAGCCGCCCGTGGTCATGCTTCACGGCGGTCCTGGTCTGCCGGACTATCTGGCCGATGTCGCCGCGATGGTCGGGGACCTTGCGCCCGTGTATCGGTACGACCAGCGTGGCACAGGCCGGTCCCCGTGGCGGGGGCGCCACTCCCTCGCCCGGCATGTCGACGATCTCGCGGAGTTGCTCGATGCATGGGACGTACCCAAGGCCGTGCTGATCGGACACTCGTACGGCACCGATCTGGCGAGCCGGTTCTGCCTCACCCACCCCGACCGAGTCGCCGCGATGCTTCTGATGTGCGGGCCGTTCGTCGGTGACTGGCGACTTGGTTACCGAGCGGAGCGAGGCCGCCGCATGTCCGGAGCGCAGCAGGAGCGACTCCGTGCGTTGCAGGAGGTGCCGGACCGCACGGAGGAGCAGGAAGTCGAACTTCTCACGCTGGCTTGGTTCACCGACCACGCGGATCCGGAACATGGGTGGCACCGGGCCGCACAGGACGCCCGGCGGCGTCGCCCCGTCAACTGGGCCATGAACGCCGAACTTGGCGGGGAAGGACGCGCGGACCCGCTCGATGCGCATCTGGCCGAGCTGCGCGCGTGCCTGCCCGCGCGAACGGAGCTCCTCGCCGGGGCCGATGATCCTCGTCCTGTGGCGGCACTGGAATCACTCGCGCTCCGGCTCGATCGTCCGCTGACGCGGATCGAGGGCGCCGGGCACGAACCCTGGTTGGAGCAGGCCGACGCCGTGCGTGCGCAGCTTCGGCGATTCGTGCAAGGCGCGGTGGGCGGATAAGCCGCCCGCCCGTGCGGGAGTACCGGGAGCGGCGCAGGGCGCGCCCGCGGGCGGGCGGCACCCTGCGCCGTGGTGCGAGGAGGGTCAGCCGCGGGTCTGGAACACGATTCTGGTCCAGCTGGAGTTCGGGCAGTTGCCCCAGACCGCCCACGGCTCCGACCGGGCGCCGATCCAGAGCCCGGTGGTGGAGGTGCCGTTGGCGCAGTAGGTGATGGTGCGCAGCTCGCCCGAGTAGATCCGGCAGTTGCCCTCCCAGCGCCAGCCGTAGTCGGCGGTGATGGTGCAGCGGTAGGAGGCGGTGACGGCCTGGGCCGAGGCGCCCGAACCGGCGGAGATGGACTGGTCGGCGGCGGTCGGCGCGGCGACGGCCGGCAGGGTGGTGGCGCCGAGCGCGCCGAGGGCGGCCGCGGCCACCATCCCGAACTTGGCGATGTTCCTGGCGATACAACCGGACATGGATGCTCTCTCCTCGCTCATGGTGCTTCGCCCCGGCCGGGTGCGTCGGAGTCCGGAACGCCCCGACCCCGCCCGACTGGTGACGCATTGCATACGAATGACTGCGAAGAGTGAGACGACGAACTATGATGTGATGCGCGTCACAGGTGGGTTGCCGGTCGGGTCGTCAACCACGCCTCCGGGTGCCGATTTCCGAGGGGGCGGCATGGAATTCAGCGGTCGGTGCCGGGGCGGGCGGGATCCGGAGTTCGGATCCGCTCCCGACTCGGCCGAATTCAACCGGGTGTTCACGGATCTGTTGCCCCGGCTGCGCCGTGCGGCCGTCACGCTCACCGGCAGCCGGATCGCCGCCGACGACGTCGTCCACGATGCGTACCTGCGGATCGCGCGCCGCCCCGAGCGGTTCCTCGGCCATCCGCAGCCCTATGCCTATGTGTTCACCACCATGGCGAACCTCGTGCGCGACCAGTGGCGGCGCGAGCGCCGCCGGGTGCTGCTGTCCGAGCCGGTGCCGGACGACCACGCCTCGGTCGACCCGCGTGGCGGAGGGCTGGGGGAGTTGCTGGCGCGCTGGGAGGTGGTCCGGTTGCTGAGCTGTCTGACGGCCAAGCAGGCCCGGGTGGTGCAGCTGGTCGACCTCGACGGGTACAGCGTCGACGAGGCCGCCGCCCTCCTGGGCCTGCACCGCTCCACGCTGGCGGTCACCCGGCGGCGCGCGCTGGCCCGGCTCCGGGTGGTCCTCGAAGACGAGGGCGGGCACGGCGAGCGCGGGCCCGAGGGCGGCCGTGAGGCGGGGCGGCCGGCCGGGCGCGGGGCCGGCTGTCCGGGTGGGCGTCCCGACCGGAACGCGGTCGAACACCCGGACGGGCGCGACCGTGGGCGCCGCCACGAGGCCGGCCGGGCCCGCCCCGTCCACGACGGCCCGCCGCATGCCACCGGGCGGCGGCGGGGAGGGGCCGACGCACCGACCTGACGGTGCGTCAGCTGATGCGGACGCCTCGGCCCGTACGCTGCGCATCGTGATCGCCTACGAGGAGCAGCGGCTCCGCACCCTGGCCGAGGACGGCCGCTGGTCCGAGCTGCTCGGCCACTACCGGCGGGCCCGGGCCCTCGCCGTGGCACGCGACGGCGAGTCGCGGGCGGCGGCGGAGACCGCGTCGCTCGGCCATCTGATCGCGTACGCCGCGCCTCCCGAACTGGCCGTCCGCCTGTTCGACCACGACGGGGGTCCCGGTACCGCCGCCGGACCGGCGGACCACGACGCCGGGCCGCTCTGGGAGGTGCTCGCCACCCGGCACTCCTGGCTGCGGCTGGCCCCGCTGCTCGGCCCGGCGCCGGTGCGCCGGCTGGTCGCGCACACCCGGATCCTGATCGGTGAGGACCTCTCCTACGGCGCCGAGCCGGATCTGGAGGGCGTCCCGCTGCAACTGGAGCCCTGGGAGTCGGCCGGCTGGGGCGAGGGGGTGCGGGTCCGGGAGTACCTGCCGGCCGGCGGGTCGCGCAGTGCGCTGCTGACGCTGCCCGCCACCCGGGAGGGCCTCGGCCCGGTCCTGTTGCCCGAGCCGGGCGGCCGGCTGCGCGGGCAGCGGGCGACCCGGGCGCTGGCCGCGCTGGCGGACTGGGTGGAGGTGGTCTGCGCCCGGGGGCCGGCGTCGCAGGCCGCCGCGCTGCTGGCCCCGGAGCGGCGGGTCACCGGCGGGTACCTGCCCTTCGCGCTCGCCTACCCGGTGCTGCTCCAGGCCGGTTCGGCGGACCGGGCGCACGGCTCGGCGCAGGGCCGGCTGGCACTGTGGCGGGCGCTCGGCGCGATGGCCGGCGCCGGCGGGCCGCACCGCCCGGAGGTGAACGCCCTGGTGGCCCGGATGCGCTGCTTCACCTGGTGCGATCCGGAGGACGGGCTGCGCCACCTGCATGTCGCACTGGAGGATCCGGCGAGCGGCCTGAGCTGGGCGGTCAGTGGCTCCGACGAGCTCTGACGAGCCTTGACGGCTCCGGAGGGCTCCGGAGGGCTCCGGAGGGGGCGGACGGCCTCCGCCGGGTGGACGTGCGAATCCCCGGCCCGGCGCCGCTCGGGGGAGTTGAACGAGGCGCCGGACCGGGGGCTTGGGGAGCCGCAGCGGGCTCAGGCGGCCGTCTTGCTCGGGGCGCCGCCCTGGGCGGGGACGGGTTCCGGCCGCGCGTCGGCGGCGCCGGCTTCCGGCGCACCGGGCGCACCGTGGGAGTCCACCAGCGTCCGCTCGTCGAACGGCAGCCCGCCCGCCAGCACCTGCCGGGCCCGCTCCCGGTCGAACTCGCCGGTCCAGTGCCCGATCAGCACGGTGGCCACCGCGTTGCCCGCGAAGTTGGTCAGCGCGCGGGCCTCGGACATGAAGCGGTCGATGCCGACGATCAGGCCGACCCCGTCCACGAGTGCCGGCTTGTGCGACTGCAGCCCGCCCGCGAGGGTGGCCAGCCCGGCGCCGGTGACCCCGGCCGCGCCCTTGCTGGCGATCACCATGAAGACCAGCAGCGACAACTGCTCGCCCACGGACATCGGCTTGTCCATCGCCTCGGAGATGAAGATCGAGGCCATCGTGAGGTAGATCGCGGTGCCGTCCAGGTTGAAGCTGTAGCCGGTCGGCACGGTGATGCCGACGACCGGGCGGCTGACGCCCAGGTGCTCCATCTTGGCGATCAGGCGGGGCAGTGCGCTCTCCGAGGACGAGGTGGAGAGGATCAGCAGGAACTCGCGGCCGAGGTAGCGCAGCAGGGTGAACACGTTCACCCCGGTGACCAGCCGCAGCAGCGTGCCGAGCACCACGACGACGAAGAGCCCGCAGGTGAGGTAGAAGCCGATCATGATCACGGCGAGGCTCTTCAGGGCGGCCGTACCGGTCGCGCCGACCACCGCGGCCATCGCCCCGAAGGCGCCGATCGGCGCCACCCACATGATCATCGACATGACCCGGAACACCAGTCGCTGCAGGTGCTCGATCCCGCGCAGCACCGGCGCGCCGGCGGAGCCCATCGCCTGGAGGGCGAAGCCGGCCAGCAGGGCGACCAGCAGGGTCTGCAGCACCTTGCCCTCGGTGAGGGCCGAGAACATGGTGGTCGGGATCATCCCGAGCAGGAAGTCGGCGGTGGACTGGGCGCCCCCGGCGGCCGCCTGGGCGTGGCCGGACTTGGCCAGCGCGGCGGTCAGGTGCAGACCCCCGCCGGGCTCCAGCAGGTTGCCGACCAGCAGGCCGATGGCCAGTGCCACGGTGGACATGGTGAGGAAGTAGCCGAGGGCCAGCCCGCCGACCTTGCCGACCTTCGCGGCCTTGGTCACCGAGCCGATGCCCAGCACGATGGTGCAGAAGATCACCGGGCTGATCATCATCTTGATCAGATTGACGAAGCCGGTCCCGATCGGCTTCAGCTCCACCGCGAACGACGGCGCGGCCAGTCCGACCACCACGCCCGCGATCACCGCCGCGATCACTGCGAGGTAGAGGTAGTGCGTGCGGTCCCGGCGTCTGCCTCCCGCCTGCGGTCCTGCTTCGGTGATCGACATCTGCGGCTCCTTCGCCCTGCAGTCCTGGCGGCCCCGGGTGGAGGGCCGCTCTGACTATGGGCCGCGGCCGTGACGGAGGTCACGTTTGCGTTCATAGAGTTCACACCCCGCACCGGGGTGGGCCGGACCGGGCGTGGCCCTCGCCGGACCCCGGCGGTGGTGCACACTGTCAGGCATGTCCGCGCGCACCCTACCCTCGCCGCGCCGGCCGGTGCGCAGCCTGGCCGGACAGCTCTTCGTCGTCCAGGTGGTGATCGTCGCCGCCGTGGTGGCCGGCGGCGCCTTGCTGGCCTACCTGTTCACCGCCGACCGCACCGAGGACGCCGCCCGCCGCCAGGTCACCGCCGTCGCCCGCTCGGTGGCCGACTCGCCGTCGGTGCGGGCCGCCGTCACCGGACCGGACCCGACCGCCGTCCTCCAGCCCTACGCCGAGCAGGTCCGGGTGGACACCGGGGTCTCGTTCATCACGGTGATGGACACCGCGGGGGTGCGCTGGACGCACCCACTGCCCGAGCAGATCGGCAGGACCTTCCTCGGGCACATCGACTGGGCGCTCGCGGGGGAGACCCGCAGCGAGACCTACACCGGCACGCTCGGGCCGTCAGTGCGGGTGGTCACCCCGGTCCTGGACGACCGGCACCGGGTGGTCGCCCTGGTCAGCGCGGGCATCACGGTGCAGTCCATCTCGGCGCAGCTGCGCGGGCCGCTGCTCGCACTGGTCGGCGTCGCCGTGGCCGCGCTCGCCGTCGGCGGGCTCGGCACCTACCTCGCCAACTCCCGGCTGCGGCGGCACACCCACGGCATGGGGCCGGCCGAGCTCAGCCACCTCTACGAGTACCACCAGGCGACCCTGCACTCGGTGCGCGAGGGCCTGGTGCTGCTCGACCGCAAGAACCGGGTGGTGCTCTGCAACGACGCGGCCCGCGAACTCCTGGCGTTGGCGGGCGAGGTGGAACGGCGGCCGGTCGACGGGCTGGGACTGCCGGAGGCCCTGGTGGCCGCCGTGCTGGGGGACGAGCCGGTCCGGGACGAGGTGCACCTCACCGCCGAGCGGGTACTGGTGCTCAACACCTCCACCATCGGCACCGGCCTCGGTCGCGTCGTCACCCTCCGCGATCACACCGAGCTGCAGTCCCTCACCGGCGAGTTGGACTCCGTGAAGAGCTTCACCGAAGCGCTCGGCGCTCAGGCGCACGAGGCCGCCAACCGGCTGCACGCCGTCGTCTCGCTGATCGAACTCGGGCGCCACGAGCAGGCGGTGGAGTTCGCCACCGCCGAACTCGCGCTCGCCCAGCAGCTCACCGACCGCGTCGTCGCGGCCGTCGGCGAACCGGTGCTGGCCGCCCTGCTGCTCGGCAAGGCGGCCCAGGCGGCCGAACGGGGCGTGGAGTTGGCGCTCACCGAGGACAGCCGGATCGACGACGGCGTGCTGCCGCCCGGCCTCGCCGCCCGCGACCTGATCACCGTCCTCGGCAACCTGATCGACAACGCGGTGGACGCCGCGATCGCCGGCGCCGCCGAGCACCCGGCCCAGCCCGAGGTCACCGTCACGGCCCGGGTCGACGGCGGCCACCTGCTGCTGCGGGTCGCCGACACCGGCGCCGGGATCGACCCGGGCGCGGTGGAGGACGTGTTCCGGCGCGGCTGGAGCACCAAGCAGGACGGCCGGGGGCACGGCCTCGGGCTCGCCCTGGTCGCCCAGGCCGCCCGGCGCAACGGCGGCACGGTCGAGGTCGGCCGGGACCGCGGCGCGGTGCTCACCGTCCGGCTGCCGCTGAGCCGGCTGCCCCGGCGCCGCGAGGCGGCCGAGGCGGTGGTGTCGTGAACCGCCCCGCCGACCGGCCCGCCGCGGACCGGCCCGACATCTCCGTCCTAGTGGTCGAGGACGACCCGGTGGCCGCCGCCGCCCACACCCTCTACGTCCAGCGCGAACCGGGCTTCCGCGCCGCCGGGACGGTGCACAGCTGCGCCGACGCGCTGCGCTTCCTGGACCGCGCCCGGGCGGCCGGCCGGCCCGTCGACCTCACCCTGCTCGACCTCTACCTGCCGGACGGGCACGGCCTTCAGCTCTGCGGCACGCTGCGCGCAGCCGGCCACACCACCGACGTCATCGCCGTCACCTCGGCCCGGGACCTCGCGATGGTCCGCCAGGCCGTGTCGGCGGGCGTCGTTCAGTACCTGCTGAAGCCGTTCGGCGCCGCCGCCCTGCACGACCGTCTGGAGCGCTACGCCCGCTACCGCGACACCCTGGGCCGCACCGGCGAGGCCACCGGCCAGGACGAGGTCGACCAGGCGCTCGCGCTGCTGCGCACCCCGGAGCGCTCCGCTCTCCCCAAGGGGCTCAGCGCCCCCACCCTGGACACCGTCGCCGCCGTCCTGCGCGAGGCCCGCACCGGGATCTCCGCGGGGGCCGCTGGCACCGCCGCCGGGGTCTCCCGGATCACCGCCCGCCGCTACCTCGAACACCTCGTCGACATCGGCCTGGCCGCCCGCGAGCCGCAGTACGGGAACGTGGGCCGCCCGGAGCTCTGCTACCGCTGGACGGGCGGCGGCGGGGGGGCGGGACCGGGCCCGGCGCCCGTCCGGCGCTAGCAGAGCTCCGGGGCAGGAGGCGGACCCCGGTGTCGGCCTGCCGGTGGCTCGCCGGCTCCAGCCCGCCCGCTCGCCCGCTCGCCGTCGCGACGGACGTGGACACGTGGTCAGGCGACCACCGGTGGTGTCACCTACGGATCGACCCGGGTCGCCCGGGCGAGGTACTGGTCGTCCGTGTCCGAATAGCTGTCCAGTCGCCACCCGTTGGCGGCCAGCAGCGGGCGCAGGTTGGGCTCGGCGCGCAGGTCGTCGGGGGTGAGCTCGCGGCCGTGGCGGGCGGCCAGGGCGGCTCGGCCGACGGGGTGGAAGAGGGCGAGCGCGCCGCCGGGGCGGGTGGCGCGGGCGAGTTCGCGCAGGGCCCGGGCGGGGCCGGGGAGGTGGGAGATCAGGCCGGCGGCGAAGACGGCGTCCAGGGTGGCGTCGGGCAGTGGGAGCCGGGCGCAGTCGGCGAGCAGCAGGGACGCGGTGCCGGGGTGACGGGCGTCGGCCTCGTGCAGCATCTCGGGGGTGATGTCGGCGCCGAACACCCGGCCGTCGGGGCCGACCGCCGCGCGCAGCAGGGGGAGTGCGCGGCCGGTGCCGCAGCCGGCGTCCAGGACGGAGTCGCCCGGGTGCAGGCCGAGTTCGGCGATCGCGGCGGCGTAGCGGGGGCCGTCGCCGGGGAACCTGGCGTCCCAGCCGGCGGCGCGGGTGGCGAAGAACGCGCGGGTGCGGGCCAGTTCGGCGGCGTGCTCGGAGTGCTCGGCGTATTCGGCGTCGGGAGCGCCGGGTGAGGGGGCGGGGGAGGGCGACATGGGGCCGAGGGTAGCGCGCGGGCCGTAACCCGTGGCCGCTCCGCTCGTTGGGGAGGCGAGCCCCGCGTCACCCGCTCGGGTGGTTCTCGCCGCCCGGGGCGTATCCGGCCAGGCCAGGGAAGTAAAGTTAGGCTTACCTAATTTCTTGGGAGTTCGCCTTGACGCTCGCCGCCGTCCCCGCCGCCGGGTCCGCTGCCGTCCCCGCCCAGGCCCCGGGCGACGCCATCCTGCGCCGCCAGCGC
This sequence comes from Kitasatospora sp. NPDC050463, assembly GCF_040655255.1. NCBI lineage: Bacteria > Bacillati > Actinomycetota > Actinomycetes > Kitasatosporales > Streptomycetaceae > Kitasatospora > Kitasatospora sp. NPDC050463. The sequence continues at coordinate 80,455 of NZ_JBFAJO010000018.1, read as the reverse complement.
GTTCGTGAGTCCGCCGCGCGCACCTATGCCCGCTCGTTCCCGATCGTCCCGGTGCGCGCCAACGGCATGACGGTCGAAGGCGCCGACGGCCGCCGCTACCTGGACTGCCTCTCCGGCGCCGGCACGCTCGCACTCGGCCACAACCACCCGGTGGTGCTGGAGGCGATCCGTCGCACCCTGGACAACGGCGCGCCACTGCACCTGCTGGACCTCGCCACCGCCGAGAAGGACGACTTCACCACCGCCCTGTTCCAGACCCTGCCCGAGGAGTTCGGCCGGCAGGCCCGGGTGCACTTCTGCGGCCCCGCGGGGACGGACGCCGTCGAGGCCGCGCTCAAGCTGATGCAGACCGCCACCGGCCGCTCCGGCGCCCTCGCCTTCACCGGCGCCTACCACGGCATGACGGCCGGGGCCCTCGCGCTGACCGGCAACGTCGCCGTCAAGGAACCCCTGCCGGGCGGCGGCGAGGTGGTCCGGCTGCCCTACCCGTACGGTTACCGCTGCCCGTTCGGGGTCGGGGGCGAGGCGGGCACCGAGCTCGCCGAGACCTACGCCGAGCGGCTGCTGGACGACCCCTCGGGCGGCGTGGTCCGGCCCGCCGCGATGATCCTGGAGGCGGTCCAGGGCGAGGGCGGCGTCGTCCCCGCCCCCGACGGCTGGCTGCGCGCGATGCGCCGGATCACCGCTGAGCGAGGCATCCCGCTGATCGTCGACGAGGTGCAGACCGGGGTCGGCCGCACCGGCGCGATGTGGGCGGTCGAGCACAGCGGCATCGTCCCGGACGCCATGGTGCTCTCCAAGGCGATCGGCGGCAGCCTGCCGCTCGCCGTCGTCGTCTACCGCGAGGAGTACGACGGCTGGCGGCCCGGCGCGCACACCGGCACCTTCCGCGGCAACACGCTCGCCATGGCGGCCGGCGCGGCCACCCTGCGGTACGTCACCGCGAACGGCCTGGCCGAGCGCGCCGAACTGGTCGGCGCCCGGATGGTCGAGCGGCTGCGGGCACTGGCCGGCGAACTGCCGGTGATCGGCGACGTGCGCGGCCGCGGACTGATGCTGGGTGTCGAACTCGTCGACCCGGCCGCCGAACCGGACGCCTGCGGGGCCCGCCCGGCCGCGCCCGCGCTCGCCGTCAAGGTCCGCGAGGCCTGCCTGGCCCGCGGCCTGATCGTCGAACTCGGCGGCCGGCACGACGCCGTCCTGCGGCTGCTGCCGCCGCTCACCATCACCGACGAGCAGGCCGCCGCCGTGCTCGACCGCCTCGCCGACGCCATCGCGGCGGCCGCGGCGGAGGCACGGTGACCACCCCGGGCGGCCCCGGCCACCCCGCCGACGAGCCCGCCGCACGGCTCGCCGCCGTTCCCCGGCCCGCCCCGGCAGCCCCCCCGGACGCACTGGCCGGCGGCGCCGCCGGCCCGGCGGCGCTCGCTCCCCTGCTCGCCGACGTGCTGGACGCGCTGGCCGCCGGAGCCGCCCGCCGGGCCGGGCCGCTGCCCGCCGGCTCGCCCGACGAACTCGCCGCCCTGGCCGTCGCGGGGCTCGCCGACGCCCACGGCCCGCAGGCGCTCGCCCGGCTCACCGAACTGCTCGCCCACGGCGCCGCCGACCCCGCCGACCCCGCCTGCGCCGCCCACCTGCACTGCCCGCCGCTGGCCGTCGCGGCCGCCGCCGACCTCGCCGTCAGCGCCCTGAACCCCTCGCAGGACTCCTGGGACCAGGCCCCCGCCGCGACGGCGCTGGAGACGGCGCTGCTCGCCGAACTGGCCGCCCTGGTCGGTTACGACCCGGCCGGTGCGGCCGGGGTGCTCACCTCCGGTGGCACCGAGTCCAATCTGATGGGCCTGATGCTGGCCCGCGACCAGAAGCTCGACGGCATCGTCGAGCTGGACGGCATCCCGGCCGGCGCCGAGCCGCGGATCATCGCCTCCCGTGCCGCGCACTTCTCCGTCCAGCGGGCCGCGGCGCTGCTCGGCCTCGGGGAACGCGCCGTCGTGCCCGTCCCCGTCGACCGCGAACTGCGGATGGACCCGGCCGGGTTGGCGAGCGCCCTGGCCGAGGTCAGCTGGGCCGGACAGACCCCGATCGCGGTGGTGGCCACGGCCGGCACCACCGACACCGGCGCGATCGACCCGCTGCACACCGCCGCCGACCTCGCCGCCCGCTACGGCGCCTGGCTGCACGTGGACGCCGCGTACGGGGGCGGCGCGCTGCTCTCGGACCGCCTCGCCCCGCTGCTCGACGGCATCGCCCGCGCCGACTCCGTCTCGCTCGACTGGCACAAGCTCGGCTGGCAGCCCGCCGCCGCCGGGATCTTCCTGGTCCGCCGCGCCGAGACCTACGTCTCGCTCGCCCGTCGCGCCGAGTACCTCAACCCGGCCGACGACGAGCAGGCCGGCTACCCCAGCCTGCTGGGCCGCTCGTTGCGCACCACCCGGCGGGCCGACGCGTTCAAGATCGCCGTCACCCTGCGCACCCTCGGCCGCGCCGGGCTCGGCCGCCTGGTCGACGCCTGCCACCGGCTGGCGCTGGACGCCGCCGAGGCCGTCCGGGCGGAGCCCGAGCTGGAACTGCACGCCGAACCGGTCCTCACCACCGTGCTGTTCCGCTACCGCCCGCCGGGCCACCCGGACCGGGACGCCGCCGACCGGGCCGCCGTCGACGGGATCAACGGCGAGCTGCGCCGGACGCTGCTGCGCACCGGTCGTGCCGTCGTCGGCCGGACCGAACTGCCCGGCGACGGCCCCGGCCGGGTCCGGCTGAAGCTGACGCTGCTCAATCCGCACACCACCGCCGCCGAGGTCGGCGCCCTGCTGGGCCGGGTGGTCCGGACCGGGCGGGAAGTCGCGGCCCGCTAGCCGCCGCGCGCATCAAGCGCCTGCCGGAGCGGCTCCCGGTGCTCCGTTGGCCGGGCCCGGCTGCCGCACCGGCCGGGCCTGCCGGACAGGGCTCGGCAGCGGGGCAGGACTCGGCGGCGGGACAGAGCTCGGCGGCCGGACAGGCCTCAGCGGCCGGGCTGGGTTCAGCGGCCGAGCAGGACGGCGCGGGTGCGCTCCCAGCTCTCCGGGTCGGCGGTGACCAGCAGGCCGTCCTGGCAGCCCGGGGCCTCCGGCCGGTAGGGGGTGCCGTCGAGTCGGGCGGAGACCCCGCCGGCCTCGGTGACCAGCAGCGAGCCGGGCGCGTGGTCCCAGGGCAGGGTGCGCCAGTAGAGGATGAAGTCCAGCGCGCCCTCGGCGACGTCCGGGTACTCGACCCCGGCGGCGTTGCGGCCGGGGGTGATCTCGCCGAGGCCGGCCGCCGCGTTCGCCTCCAGGGTCCGGCGCAGCTCCGGCTCCAGGAAGCGGCTCTTCAGCGCGCCGCGCCACCGGGTGGGCGCGCCGGCCGCGGGGGTCCGGGTCAGGCGGTGGCCGTTGCGCCAGGCGCCGGAGCCCAGCTCGGCGGTGTAGCAGGTGGCGGTGGCCGGCTGCCAGATCCAGGAGGCGACCGTCTGGCCGGAGCGGACCAGCGAGACCATCACGGCGTAGTCGGGGCGGCCGGCGATGAAGTTCGAGGTGCCGTCGACCGGGTCGACCAGCCAGGCGGCGGGCTCAGAGTGCAGCGCCCGGGCGAGCTCCGGGGCGGCGGCGACGGCCTCCTCGCCGACCACCGGGACGGGCAGCAGCTCGCGCAGCCGCCGCGCGATGATCACCTCGGCCTCGCGGTCGGCGATGGTCACGACCTCGCCGGGGGCCTTCTCCATCACCTCGCCGGCGGCCAGGGCGCGGAACCGCGGCTCCACCACCTCGGCCGACGTCTCGGCGAGAATCTCCGCCACCCTGTCCATCAGCACGTTGCGCGCTCCCTTCGCTGGCTACCACTTTCGCACGTCAGTGCGGTGTGGACGTTCGCCAGCCCCTGGAGCGCCCGCCGCCGGGGCCCCGGCGGCGCTGGCCGGTCCGGGTGGCAGGCGGGGGCGCCACCGCCGCCGGGGCCCCGGACGGCGCCGCGGTCAGCCGCCGGTGCGCCGGTCCGCCGCGCGGCCCTCGTCCAGGTAGTGGAAGCCCGGGCGGGGGTGCATGAGGAACTCGTGGTGGGAGATGTTCCACGCGTACGCGCCGGCCATCGCGAAGAGCACCCGGTCCGCCGTCCGCAGGCCCCGCGCCGCCGGGGCGGCGTGCGCGAGGACGTCCTTCGGGGTACAGAGCTGGCCGGCCAGGGTGGCGCGGCCGGTGGTGACGGCCGGGCGCGGCCACGGGTGCGGCCAGGCGTCGACCGGCAGGACGGCGAACGGCTGGTCGTGTCCCCGGGTGGCCGGTGTGCGCAGGTGGTGGGTGCCGCCGCGGACGACCGCGAAGTCCTCGCCGTGGCTCTGCTTCACGTCCAGCACCTCGGTGGCGTACCAGCCGGCGTGGGCGGTCAGCGCGCGGCCGGGCTCGATCCGCAGGGTCAGCCCGGGGTGGCGGTCGAGCAGCTTCGCCAGGCCCTCGCCGAAGGCCGTCCAGTCGAAGCGCGCGTCCGGGTCGGCGTAGTCGACGGCCATGCCGCCGCCCACGTTGACCTCCGTCAGGGCGAACCCGTGCCGGTCCGCCGTCCGGGCCGACCAGTCGACGATCTGCCCGGCGACGGCCAGCTGCTCCGCCGCCGCCAGGCCGCTCGCCAGGTGGGCGTGCACGCCGCGCAGCCGCAGCCGCGGGAGCAGCGGACCGAGCGGCCCGAGCGGGTCGGTCAGCAGGCGGGCGCAGGCCTCGGCGCGGTCCGGGTCCAGCCCGAACGGGGTCGGGCGGCCACCCATCGCGAGCGCCACCGCGTCCAGGGCGCCCGCGCCCACCGGCAGGTTGACCCGCAGCAGGACGTCGACCCCGGCGTCCGGGCGCTCGGTCAGGGCGGCGGCGAGCCGGTGCAGCTCCTGCTCGCTCTCGACGTGCCAGCGGTGCACGCCGGCGTCGAGGGCGGCCGCGATCTCGGCGGGCGTCTTGCCCGGCCCGCCGAAGGCCAGCGGGGCGTCCGGAACGGCCTGCCGGACGTGGGCCAGCTCGCCGCCGCTGGAGACCTCGTAGCCGTCGACCGAGGCGCGCAGCGCCGCCAGCACGGGCGCCTCCGGGTTCGCCTTGGCGGCGTAGTACAGCTCGACGCGTGCCGGCAGGGCGGCCCGGACCGCGGTGGCGTGCGCACGCAGCGCCGCCAGGTCGTAGACGTACGCGGGCAGCTCCTCCGGGGCGAGCGCGGCGACGTGCCGGCGGACGGCGTCGGTCATCGGGTACTCCAGGTGGGGACGGGGGCGATGGGTGCCCGGGCGGGGCCGCGCGGGTGGACGGCGGTGCTCACCGGCTGCTCCAGGCCGGCGTGCGGGTGGCCTCCAGGGGCAGCCGCGCCGCCTCGGCCTCGGCCAGGACGCAGCCGGCGAGCGGGGACGGCAGGCGGACGTAGCCCGCCTCGCGGTCGGGCCGGCGCTCCCAGCGGGTGAGCAGGTTGGCCTTGGCGGGCAGCGGGACCCCGGCCAGCAGGGCGCGCAGCCGGGGCGGGCGGCCGTGCGCGTCGGCGTACTCCTCCAGGGCGCCCCGGACGGCCTCCCACAGGGCGGCCTCCGCCTCCGGGTGGCGGTCGGCGAGTGCGGCCAGCAGTTCGGCGACGTGGTTGACCAGCAGGCAGTAGACCACCCGGTCCCAGCCGCGCTCGGCGTCGTAGGCCATCGGGCCGGCCACCTCGGCCGGCAGTGCGGCGAGCAGTGCGGCGTTCCGTTCGGGGACGAGCTTGGTGCCCTCCAGATCGCGGAAGAGCACCTGGGCGGGCCGCCCGGCGTCGTCGACGCCGATCAGCACGTTCTGCAGGTGCGGCTCCAGCACCACGCCGTGGTCGAAGTAGGCGGCGAGCACCGGGGGGACGAGCAGCCGCAGGTAGTCCGTCCACCAGTCGAGCGCCTCCTCGACGCCGGCGTCCGGCCCGAGCAGCCGCGAGATGTGCGCGGAGCTGGTCGGGTGCTCGTCGGCGACGGCGGCGGCCAGCAGCGGGGTGACGCCGGGTCGCAGCACGCCGGCGAAGCCCTCGCGGACGATCAGGCCGAAGCCCTCGAACAGGGCCCGGTCCGGGAGGCCGTCCGCGCCCGGCAGGGCCAGCGTGCGGAAGGCCGGCTCGCGCAGCATCGCGGCGTCGGGGTAGCGCTCGGCGAGGTCGCCCAGCGCGGGGGCCAGCAGCCGGGTCAGCGCGACGGCGCCGGTCAGCTCGTAGGCGGCGTTCTTGCGCAGGCAGTTGGTGATCCGCACGTTGAGGCTGAACTTCAGGAACGCGCCCGCGCCGTAGAGCGTGCGCACCGAGGCGGTCGCGGCGAACGGCTCACCGCCCGGCCCGAGGTCCAGGATGTCCCCGCGCTCCAGGGCGCCGCGCAGCAGCGGGTGGTCGGCGAGCAGCTCGTACTGCCACGGGTGGGCGGGCAGCAGCCGGTAGCCGGCGGGGACCTCGCCCAGGCCGTCCAGCAGCGCCGTCGCCGAGGCGTCCAGCGAGGACTGCGCGATCAGCTCCTGCCGCACGGCGAGGTGGCGCAGCCGGAATTCGGCGCGCGACTCGGGGGCGTAGGAGCGCCAGTCGCCGTGCTCGGCGGAGCGGGACTTGGGCGCGGGGTGGAAACGGTGGCCGAACAGCAGGGCCTGCTCGGACTCCAGGTAGCGGTCCGGGCCCGGGGCCGGCCGGTCCTCCAGCCCGGCCCGCACGCCCGCGTGACTGGACGCGAGCTGGTCCAGGAACTCCTCGTTCACCGTGCCGGTGCGCAGCTCCAGCTCGTCCTGGACGTGCCCGGCGAGCTCCTGCCAGGCCAACGGCGCCCAGCCCGAGGCTCGTTCCTCCTCCACCGGTCCGGTGAAGCGGTGCGCGCCGAGCAGCGAGGTGCGGCGCAGGGCGACCCGGAGCAGGACGCCGCTGCGGGGCAGGCGCAGCAGCAGCCGGCCGTCGGTGACGGCGGTCTGGTGCTCCGGTCCGGAGACCTCGCGCAGCAGGCAGTTGAGCAGGGTGTGGACCACCGCGTGGTCGGGGGTGGGCAGTTCGTGGGTCATCGGCGACTACTCCAACGCATGCGGGACGGGAAGACGAGTGCGGTGGCCGCGGCGGCGGCCAGCAGTGCGGCGGCGGTGCCGACCAGCACGGGGGCGGCGGCGCCGAACCGGCCGTTGGCCAGCGCGGCGACGGCTCCGGCGGCCACGGCGCCGCCCTTGGAGATGAATTCGAGGGTGCCGAACATCCGCCCCGGCGCCCGGCCCCGGGCGGCCTCGGCGGCCAGCACCGAGAGACAGACCAGGCCGAGGGTGAGCCCGGCGCCGAGCAGCAGTCGGACGGCGACGAACGCCGCCAGCGAGTGGGCGACGGCGTGCCCGGCCAGGCCGAGGGCGACGAAGCCGAAGCCCAGCGCGATGCCGGTGTGCGGGCGGGTGAGGAAGGCGGCGTGGGTGCGGGCGGCGAACGCCAGGTAGCACAGGTGCGGCAGGGCGAACAGGATGCCGGTGGTGGTGCCGGAGACGCCGGGGAGCCGCTCCTGCGCCAGGGATATCAGATAGGGGAAGGAGATGATGGTGGCGAAGACGAAGGCGAACTCGAAGGTGTAGAGCAGGCCGATCGGGGCCGGCCGGGCGGCTCCGACGGCGGGGGCCGTCGCGTCGCCGCCGCGGGTGTCCGGGTCGGTGCCGGCGTCCTCGTCGCCGCTCCCGGCGGGCCGGGTCGGCTCCGGCAGGAGCGAGAGGAACACGGCGGCGGTCAGCGGCAGTACGGCCATCAGCAGGTACTGCCGGTGCGGGTCGATCCACGGGGAGAGCGCGCCGACCAGGATCGGCGCGGCGACCAGCGCGGCGCGGGCACTGCCCTGCATCAGGGTCAGGGCGAGGGAGAGCTTCGAACCGTCGAGCGCGGCCGCGAGGTAGCCGTTGGTGGCGGCGAAGGTGCCGCCGAGGAAGCCCTGGAGGACGAGGGCGAGCGTGAACGCGGGCAGGCTGTCGGCGGCGCCGGCGAGCAGGAACGAGACGGTGAGCCCGAGTTGGGCGCGGAGCAGCAGCCGCTTGCGGCCGTAGCGGTCGGCGAGCCGGCCCCAGAGCGGGGCGCCGAGGGCGCTGAACACGGTCGGGACGATGTAGAGCACGCCCGCCCACCGGCCCTGCGGGTCGCCGAGGGCGGGCAGGATGGCGGTCAGGTACGGCGGCAGGCCGAGGGCGGCGAAGGAGGCGACGAAGTAGCAGGCGGCCACCGCGTGCACCTGGCGCCGGCCGAGCCCCTGGGGGCGGACGGTGGTGCTGCCGGGGTGCTGCGGCAGGGTGTCGACGCTCATCGGGTGGCTCCGGCGGTGCCCGGGGCGCCGGTGCGGAGGTAGTTGGGCCCGTCCGTGTAGTGCTTGTTGATGTCGGCGGCGCCCGAACGCTGCTTGGTGAGCAGGGTCCCGGCCGTCACCATCGCCTTGACCGGCAGCCGTTCGGCGTCCAGCAGGGCCGCCCGCAGGGGCTCGCCGGCCGGCCCGATGCGGTCGGTGGCCTCGGCCAGCCGCTTGCGCAACAGGGCCAGTAGGTCGTCGAGTTCGGCGCGGCCGTGGGCGGCGAGGCCGAACGCCAGCGCGCCGGTGCAGAGGTGGCCGGTGATGGTGGTGAAGAGGTCGGTCAGCGGCCCGTCGCCGTCGCCGAAGATCCGGGCGTCGTCGAACTCCGTACGGTCGGGCGCGCTGTCGCCCAGGGTGGCGGCGAGCCGGCCGGTGTGGACCCGCGGCCCGTCGTCGTCCTTGTAGAGCAGCCGCAGGCCGCCGTCCCGGTCGAACACCAGCGAGGTGTTCTGCTGGTGGGACTCCAGCGCGACGCCGTAGGCGAAGAGGGTGGCCTGCCAGTCGAGCAGCAGCTCCAGCAGGGCGTCGTAGAGGGCGACCGGGTCGCCGCCGTGGAAGCGGTCGGCGAGGTGGTCGATCACCAGGCGTCCGCCGGGGGCGGTGGCCAGCAGGGCGGCCAGCGGGACGGTGACGGCGCTCTCCAGACCGGCGTCGGCGGGGTGGCGGCGCAGCAGGACGGCGAGCAGTTCGTGGCCGGCGTGCGCCCAGCTCTGCTCGTCGGCGTGCAGGATCCGGTCGGCGAAGCGGGGCTCGCGGGCCAGTACGGCCTCGATCAGCCGCTGGCCGGCCGCGCCGTCGAGCAGCGTGCCGGGCTTGATGGTGCGGCGATTGAGCCGGCCCAGGGTGGCGGTCGCGAGCGGGAGCTTGAGGTGGTGCGCGGGGTCGTCGGCGACGGCCACCGTGCGCATCGAGAGGGTGGGCACGACGGTCAGGTACGGCTGGTCGGCGAGGACGGCGCGGCCCTCCAGGCCGGTGGCGCGCAACGCCTCGGCGAGCGGCTCGCCGACGGTGAGCGGGTGCACGGGCAGGGTGGTCCAGGCGTCGTCGCCGCCCGCCAGGTCGAGGCCGAGCCAGCTCGGCGTGGGCCACCAGCTGGGCAGCGGCCGGTCGCCGTGCACGGTGAGGGTGCCGGCCGGGACGGCGAGCCAGCGCAGCTCGAACGCGGGGTGGAACTCCGGCGCGTAGGCGCGCAGTTGGGGCTCGGTGAGGCCGGAGCGGCCGCGCGCCGTGGGATAGACCGGGTGGTCGAGGTGGGCGGCGAGGGCGTCGTGCCCCAGGGCGGCGGCGGGGCCGCTCCAGTGGGCCGGGTCCGCGCCGTACAGGTCGGTGAGGGCGGTGTGCACCTCCGCCCGGGCGCGCTCGTGCAGCTCCATGGTGGCGAGGGTCTGGCGGCACTCCTCGGCGAAGGCCGCCCAGCCGGGCCGGTCCTCGGCCTCGGCGAGGCCGGTCAGGGCCGCCAGGACGGCGTCGAGGCCGACCAGCGGGGCGCCGTCCAGCTCCAGCAGCGGGAGCCGGGCCGCGTACTCGCTCTGGAAGCCCTCCGCGGCGACGGGCAGGGCGAGCGCGGCGTCCGTCAGCACCAGCCACCGGCCGTCGGCCCGGTCCTGCGGGGTGCTGCGGGTGCGCAGCCCGAGGACGTCCTCGCGCAGCAGTGCGGAGAGGACCCGCAGGGTCAACTGCTCGGCAGCGGACGGGGTGTCGGGCAGCGCGTCGGAGCGGGTGGCGGTGCTCACGGGGTGATCTCCCAGCGGTTGGCCGCGACGAAGCGGGCGACGGCGGCGTCCACGGCGCTCTGGTCGGTGCCGACGGCCCAGATCACGCCGAGGTAGTCCCGGTTGGTGCGGTAGTGCTCGTGGCGCTCGCCGAGCTCGCGCAGGGGCCGGTAGGCGAGCCGGACGCCGTCGCGCTGCTCGTCGTGGGGGCCGGGCGCGGCGGTCAGCGTGCCGGGCCGGTCCGCGCAGACCGCCTCGTTGCGGGCCCGTCGGGGGGTGGCCGCGCAGTGCTCGGCGAGGTCCTCGGGCAGCTCACGGCCGAGGTGCGCGGCGAGGATGTGCTCGAACAGCGGGATGTCGAGGATCTCGGCGAGCATCAGGTCGCACTGGTCGCCGATGGCACGGTAGTTGACCTCGATGATCCGGGCCCGGCCGTCCGGCTGCAGGACGAACTCGGTGTGGCAGGCGCCGAGTCCGACACCGATGGCGTCGAGCTGGGAGAGGATCTGCTCGACCACCGGCTGCGGGTGGGCGGGGACGAACTCCAGTACCTCCTCGATGAAGTCCGGGGGAGGGGAGAGCCTGGTCCGGAAGCCGCCGAGGACGTGGCGCCGTTTGGCGTCGCCGAGCGTCTCCAGGGTGCACAACTGCCCGTCCAGGAACTCCTCGACGACCAGGGCCGCGCCGGGGCGCCGGTGCTGGATCTCCGTGCAGCGCCGCTCCAGCTCCTCGGCGTCGGCGACCAGCGAGACGTCCTCGCTGGCGACGCCCTCGCGCGGCTTGACCACGACCGGGAACGGGATGGCGGACTCCCTCAGCACGGTCGGGTCCTGGCCGGGGTCGAGCTCGAAGGAGCGGACGGCGTCCAGGCCGCCGGCGGCCAGGTGACGGCGCAGCTCGCCCTTGTTCTTGGCCCGCAGGGTCGCCTTCCAGTCCTTCGCGGCCAGCCCGAAGTACTCGGCGGCCAGGGCGGTCTGGGTCTGCAGGTGGTCACTGTTGCTGAACACCGCGTCGGGCGCGTCCCGCCGGGAGATCAGCCCGATCACCTCGCGGAAGTCCCGGACGTCGCACTCCACCACCTCCGGCGCGGTCGCCAGCGCGGCGTAGGCGCGGCGGTGGGGCTCGGCGTGGTCGGTGAGCACCGTGACGTCGAGCCCGAGCCGCGCGGCGGCCGGCAGGAAACCCTGGGTGACCGAGTCGGTCGGGTTGAGGGCGAGCAGGTAGAGCCGCATGTCGGGCCTCTCCGTGACTGGGGACGAGGGGACTGGGAGCCGGGCGGGGAGGCCGGCCACGAGGGTGCGAGGGGCAGGGGGCGAGGGGGCGGGGCGGGGTGGGTGCCCGCCCCCTCGCCTCCGGGGGGTGGGGCTACTTGGGCGCGTCGACGCCGGCGGCCTTGGCGATGTCGCCGAGCATGGCCTCGGCGGCCTGGACGCCGATGCCCGACATCCAGGTCTCGTCCGGCACGTTGAAGACCTTGCCGTTCTTGACGGCGTTCAGGCCCTGCCAGACCGGCGTGCCCTGGACCTCGCTCTGCTTGGTCTTGGTCGGGTCGTCGGCGACGGTGACGAAGACCAGGTCGGCGTCGGCCTGGCTGATCTGCTCGGCGCTGACCTCGACGATGTTCTCGTTCACGTCCTGGGAGGCCGGGCGGCCCAGGCCGACGTCCTTCAGCACGACGCCGCTGTAGGAGGACTTGGCGTACAGGCGGGTCGGGCCGGCCACGAAGCGGACGACCGAGGCGGTCGGCTCCTGGCCGTCGTTCTTCGCCTTGATCGCCTCGCCGAGCTTGGCCGCGCGGGCCTCGTAGTCGGTCAGCGCCTTCTTGGCCTCGGCCTCCTTGCCGAGCGCCTGGGCGTAGAGGGCGAGGTTCGCCTTCCAGGGGAAGCCGGTGGTCTCGGCGAGCACGGTCGGCGCGATGGCGTTGAGCTTGTCGTAGACCTTGGCGTGCCGGACCTTCGAGGAGAGGATCAGGTCGGGCTTCAGGGAGGCGATCAGCTCAAGGTTCGGCTCGTTCATCGGGCCGACGTCCTTGGTGTCCTTGATCTTGTCCTTGAGGTAGCTCGGGAAGCCGCCCTCGGTCTTCATGTGCGGGGAGACCGCGCCGACCGGGGTGATGCCGAGCAGCGTGACGTCGTCCAGCTCGCCGCTGTCCAGGACCACGACGCGCTTGGGCTGGGCCTTGATCTCCGCGGTGCCGGCGGCGTGCGTGACGCTGCGCGGGAAGCCGGCCGCGGCGGGCGCGGAGGCGGCGTCCCCGGCGGGCTTGGCGCCGTCGCCGCCGTTGCTGCCGCAGGCGGCGAGGAGCGTGGTGGAGAGCGCGGCGGCGAGGACGGCGGCGGGGAGTCTGCGGGCGCGGGCGGAGCGGGTCATGGCGGTTCCTTGTCTCTGGTGCGGGGGTGCCGGGCGGTTCCGGGCAGGGCAGGGCGACGGCGCGGCCCACGGGTGAGCGGGGCCGGCCGCAAGGCGGTGGGGCGGGATCAGCGGGCGGCGGCGGCCCGCCTCGTCCGGGCTCTCGGGACGACCAGCGGGGTGCCGGTCTCCGGGTCGGGCACGACCTGACAGGGCACCTGGAAGACGGCCTCCACCAGGTCGGCGGTCAGGACCTCGGCGGGGGGCCCGGCGGCGGCCAGCCGGCCGTCCTTGAGGACGACCAGGTGGTCCGCGTACCGGGCGGCCTGCCCGAGGTCGTGCAGCACCATGACGACGGTGCGCCCGGCCTCGGCGTGCAGGTCGGCGACCAGGTCGAGGACGTCCAGCTGGTGCCGGAGGTCCAGGAAGGTGGTCGGCTCGTCGAGCAGCAGCAGGTCGGTGTCCTGGGCGAGCGCGAGCGCGATCCAGGCGCGCTGGCGCTGGCCGCCGGAGAGCCGGTCCACCTGCTGGTCGCGCAGCTCGGCGGTGCCGGTGCGGGCCAGCGCGCCCTCGACGGCCGCCTGGTCGGCCTTGGACCAGGGGCTGAGCATCCGTTGGTGCGGGAAGCGGCCGAGCCGGACCAGCGACTCGACGGTGATCGCCTCGGGGGTGACGGGCTGCTGCGGGAGCAGGCCCATCCGCTTGGCGAGCGCCCGGGCGGGCATCCGGTGGATGTCGGAGCCGTCCAGGGTGATGCTGCCGGCAGACGGGTCGAGCAGCCGGACCAGGCCGCGCAGCAGAGTGGACTTGCCGCAGGCGTTCGGGCCCACGATCGCGGTCACGGCGCCGCCGGGCAGCTCCAGGTCGAGGCTGTCCACGATCACCCGGTTGCCGTAGCGCAGGTGCAGGCCGTGGGCGGCCAGGCGGTTGGCCGCCGGGTCGAGGGCGGTGGAGGCGGTCGCCACGTCGAGGGTCATCGGTTGCTCCTCTGGGGAAGCCGGCCCTGGCGGATCATCAGCACCAGGAGCCAGGGCGCGCCGAGGGTGGCGGTGACGGCACCGACCGGCAGGCCGTGGACGGGGATCACATGGAGCACGAGGAGGTCGGAGGAGAGCAGCAGCACGGCGCCGGTGAGCGCGGTGAGGCCGAGCGTGCCCAGCGTGGGCGGTCCGGCCAGCAGGCGGACCAGGTGCGGTACGGCGAGCGCCACGAAGGCGACCGGTCCGGTGAGCGCGGCGGCCAGCGAGGCCAGCGCGATGGAGAGCAGGAGCAGCAGGATCCGGTCGCGGTTCGGGCTCAGACCGAGCCCGCCGGCCGAGTCGTCGCCGAGGTCGAGCACGGCGACCCGGCGCCGGCAGAGCACCACGGCGACGGTGGTGAGCGCGATGGCGGTGCCGCCGATCCACACCTCGGTCCAGTCCCGCCCGTACAGCGAGCCGGTGGTCCACTGCATGGCGGAGGAGGCGAGCTCGGCGGGGAACCGGACGATCATCAGGTTCACGGCGGCGGCCAGGCCCTGCTGGACCGCCAGACCGACCAGTACCAGCCGGGTGACGGCCATCCGCGAGCGCCAGGCGAAGCCGCCGAGCAGCAGCGCGGCGAGCAGTCCGCCGCCGAGCGCGGCGAGCGGGATCAACTCCTGCGAGGCGCCGGTGGCGAGCATCAGCACCGCGCCGAAGGACGCGCCGCCGGTGACGCCGATGGTGTCGGGCGAGGCCAGCGGGTTGCGGAAGAGCCGTTGCAGCATCGAGCCGGCCACCGCCAGCCCGGCGCCCGCGATCAGTGCGGAGACCACCCGGGGTGCGCGGAACTCCTGCACCACCAGGACGTTCCCGGCGTCGCCGAGCCCGACCAGGGCGCGCAGTGCCTCCCAGACCGACATCTTCACCTGGCCGGTGCCGAGCGCGACGCCGGTCAGCAGCACCAGCAGCGCGGCGGCCAGCAGCGACCACGCGGCGGTGCGGGCCCGGCGGCGGGCCGCCGTGCTCACGACGGCGGTGGGCACTGCGGAGGTCAGGGCGTTCACCGGGCCACCTTCCGGGCCAGCACCGCGAGCAGCGGCGCGCCGAGGAAGGCCGTCACGATGCCGACCTCGATCTCCGACGGCCGGGCCACCAGCCGGCCCAGCACGTCGGCCGCGAGCAGCAGCAGCGGACCGGTGATCAGAGAGCCCGGCAGCAGCCAGCGGTGGTCGTTGCCGAGCAGCGGCCGCACCAGGTGCGGGGCGGCCAGCCCGACGAAGGCGATCGGCCCCGCGACGGCGACCGCGCTGCCGGCCAGCAGGACCACGCTCAGACCGCCGACCACCCGGATCCGGGTCACCGGCACACCGAGCGATTGCGCGGCCTCGTCACCGAGGGCGAGCGCGTTGAGCGAGGGGGCGACGGCGAACGCGCCGACCAGCCCGAGCACGAGGAACGGCAGCAGGGGCACCAGGGTGTCCAGGTGCCGCCCGGCGATGGAGCCGGCCAGCCAGAACCGCGCCTCGTCCAGCGTGCGGTGACTGGCCAGCATCAGCGCCGAGGTCCAGGAGGTGAGCACGACGGTGAGCACGGTGCCGCCGAGGGCCAGCCGGACCGGGTCGAGGTCGCCGCCCCGGCGGGACATCGCGTAGGCGGCCACCGCCGCGAGGGCGGCGCCGGCGAAGGCGAACCAGAGGTACTCGATCGGCCGGGTGAGCCCGAAGGCGTAGATCGCGGCGACGACGGCGAAGCCCGCCCCGGCGTTGATCCCGAGCGTGACGGGCGAGGCGAGCGGGTTGCGGGTGACGCCCTGGGCGACCGTCCCGGCGACGCCGAGCGCCGCCCCGATCGCCAGCCCGATGACCGTCCGGGGGACCCGAAGGCCGGTCACCACGTCGGCGTCGCCGCCGTGTCCGGCGCCGGTCAGGGCGTCGATCACGGTCGACAGCGGGATGGAGCGGGAGCCGAGCGCGAGGCTCAGCGCGGCGCACAGCACGAGGGCGCAGACGCCGGCGGTCAGCAGCAGCGGCCGCCGCGCCGTCGAGAGTCGGGGTACCGCCGGGGCCGTGGAGGCCGGCGGTTCGGTTTTCCACACAAGGCGAAATATTAGGTTAGGCATGCCTTATTTCGTCAAGTCCTGGTCGGCTTGGCCTGGAATCGCGTCAAATCCCGGCCGACTTGGCCCGGGTGGGGGTGTGGCCTGGTCCCGAGGGTGGCATGCCACGTATAAGGTGAGCCTCACCTTAGCCGATCTCGGGGAGTACCGATGATCTTGGGGGCCACACCCATGCCCTCCGCCCCTTGCGCCCCCTGTCCTCTCTACGCGGACTACCGGCGGCTGCTGGACCTCGGTCCGGCCCTGCGGGTCGACGTCCTCGCGGACGGCGTCCCCACCCCCGAGCGCGCCCGGGGCTGGTACTCCGCCGCCGAACTCGCGGCCGACCCGACCGCCCTGGCCGACGCGCTGGCCGGCGAGGAGGCCCGGATCGCCGCCGAACACGGCAGCGCCCCGCGTCCCCACGTCACCGCCTCCCGGCTGCTGCACCACTACCTCTGGTCGGTCTGCGTCCTGATCGCCGGCCCCTGGCACCTCGCCCGGCGGGTGCCCGTCATCGACCGCGCGGATATCTGGCTGCACGCCCCCACCGGTGACTTCGCGCTCCGCCCGCGCGCCCACAGCACCCTCCCGGGCGACGACGAGCTGCGCGCCGAGCTGCGCGCCAGCGTCGTCACCCACGTCGAGCCCCTGCTCACCGCCTTCTCCGGTGCCACCCGGCGCGGCACCCGGGCCCTGTGGGGCATGGTGACGGACGACCTGGCCTCCGCCGTCTGGTACCTCGGCCGGATGCTCGGCGAGGAGTCCGCCGCCGTCGCCGCCGCCGGGGCCGTCCTGCCCGGCGGCACCCAGCCGCTGCCCGGTGCCGCCGACTTCCGCCACCTGCACGGCGAGGACGGGCGCAGCCACCCGACCCGCACCCGGCTCGGCTGCTGCCTCTACTACGCGATCCGGCCGGACTCCGCCTGCATCACCTGCCCCCGGACGCCGGACGAGGAGCGCCTGCGGCGGCTCTGACGCGGCGGTTCCGCTACGCGGCCCTGATGCGGCGGCCCTGATGCGGCGGCTCTGATGCGCCGGTTCCGGTGCGGCCGTTCCGGTACGGCGGTTCTGATGCGGCGTCGGGGCGGGTCCGGCGGACGGGTACGCTCGCCCGCATGATCGATTCGACGATGCGGGTGCGGGTCGCCCGCCCCTCCCGGGACCTCGCCGCCGCCGAGCGGTTCTACGTCGACGGCCTGGGCCTCGACATCCTCTGGCGCAGCACCGAGCGGGTCTCCGGCGAGCACGACCTGCTCATGGTCGGCCCGGCCGGCGGCAGCTGGCACTTCGAGCTCACCCACGACCCGGAGCACCCGCTGGAGCCGACGCCGACCGTCGACGACCTCTTCGTCGTCTACCTGGGCGCACCGGTCGACGAGACCGCCGTGGCCCGGCTGGAGGCCGCAGGCGGTACCCGGGTCAC
The DNA here is from genome assembly GCF_040655255.1 of Kitasatospora sp. NPDC050463. NCBI lineage: Bacteria > Bacillati > Actinomycetota > Actinomycetes > Kitasatosporales > Streptomycetaceae > Kitasatospora > Kitasatospora sp. NPDC050463. The sequence goes on along the minus strand of NZ_JBFAJO010000018.1, from coordinate 63,591 downwards.
CGCGCACAACCCGTACTGGGACGAGTTCGGCGTGACCGTCGCCGACCCCGACGGCTACCGGCTGGTGCTCTGCAGCCGCAGCTGGAACGCCTGACCCGGGGCCGGTCCGGGGCCCGGCGCGGAGCCGGTCCCGGTGCCCGGCAGACACCCTGACGCCGTGTCGGGCACGGCATGCGGTCGGTAGCCTGCGGGGCGACGACCGTACGACGAGCTGAGGAGCACCGATCGTGAGCACCCCCGTGCGCGGCACCTCCGTGGACATCCCGACGGCCGACGGCATCGCCGACGCCTACCTGGCCCACCCGGACGACGGCCTGGCCCACCCCGCCGTCCTGCTGTACATGAACGCGTTCGGCCTGCGCCCGTTCCTGGAGTCGATGGCGGACCGGATCGCGGCCGAGGGCTACACCGTGCTGCTGCCCAACGTGTTCTACCGGCAGGGCCGCGCTCCGCTGGTCGAGCTGCCCGCGCCACCCGCGCTGATCGACCCGGCCACCGATCCCGTACTGCTGGAGCGGCTGGGCGCGCTCATGCAGGGGCACACCGCCGAGGACGCGGTGCGGGACGCCGACGCCTACCTGCGCTGGCTCGCCGACTCCCCGCTGACCGTCGACGGGCCGGCCGGCATCACGGGCTACTGCCTCGGCGCCATCCTGGCGCTGCGCACGGCCGCCGCCCACCCGGACCGCGTCGCCGCGGCGGCCGGATTCCACGGCGGCCTCCTCGCCCCCGAGGCCGCGGACAGCCCGCACCTGGCCGCCCACCGCGTCACCGGCGAGCTGTACTTCGGCCATGCCGACCAGGATCCGTCGCTGCCCGCCGAGCAGATCGAGCGCCTGGCGAAGGCCCTGACGGAGGCCGGCGTCCGCCACACCTGCGAGGTGTACGAGGGCGCGCCGCACGGGTTCACCCAGGCCGACTCCACCGCGTACCGCGCCGAGGCGGACGCCCGGCACTGGGCGGCCCTGCTGGCGCTGCTGAAGCGCGCGCTCTGAGCGGACGCGGGGTGCTCCCGGAGTGGGAAGTCGGCCCTGTCGACTTCCCGCTCCTCGGCGGTGGGCTCCGGGGCGGTGGGCCCCGGGGGAAGGACCGGAGCCGCTGTTCCACCCATGTCGGCTCACTCCAGCCAGGCCGCCGGGCGGCCCGGCCCGCCCGGCGGCCCGCTCCCTGCTCACGCGTCTGCGGACCGGCTGGCGTTCCGTCCGCCTCGTGGTCGGCCAACTCGGCCGGCATTCCGGTACGTTGGCCTGGTAGCGATGGGCGCCGGGGGAGGGCCGAGTCGTGCGGTGGGTGTTCAGGGTCGCCACTCTGGTGGCCGTGCTGGCGGTGCTGGCCGGTTCGCTCTGGCTGGTGTGGGCCCTGGTGGGCGTACGGATCGTGGCGGCGGCCGGCATCGGGCCGGTCGACGGGGTGGTGACCGTGGTGAGGTGCTACCAGACGACGGACTCCGACGGCAATGACGACGGCATCGACTGTCAGGGGCAGTACACGCCGGCGGACGCGGTCGGGCCCGGGCGGGCGATCACCTTGAGCGATGCCAAGGAGTCCTATCCGGCCGGGCAGCGGGTGGAGGTCCGGCTGGCGGGGGGCCGCGCGTTCCAGGACTCCGGGTTCGCGCTGATCAAGTACGGCATGTTCGCGGCCGTCCTGCTCGCCCTCGGGGTGTCCGCCGCGGGCTGGCTGGTCGACACGGTCCGGCGCGGCGAGGCCGGGTCCGACGGCTTCCTGCCGGTGTTCTGCATCGGCCCGCTCGCCGTGGTGGCCGCCGCCGTGCCGGTCCTGCTGATCGTCGTCGGGGTGCGGGCGCTGATCCGGTGAGCGGTCGGCACCTCGCGTCCTCCGTGGGAGGCGGTCCGTTCGGGCCGGTCCTCGCCGTGCGTCGGTCGATGCCCTCCCAGACGACGGTCGTCCTCGCCTCCGGCGGATCGGCGTCGAGGTCCACGACTCGGAGCCGCAGCGGGCCTTGTGTCCCGGGCCGTCCGAAGAGGGAGACTTCCGCCCGTGGAGCAGCCGTTGTCCGCGATCGACGCGGCATCGGTGATCGATGTGGCATCGCCGCCCGGACACCGGTCGGGGCGTCGGCCTTGTCGGTGGTGCGTGCGAGGATCACCGCCATGACCGAGGAGACCTTCGAATGGCGCCCCTTCCTCACCCGGTGGAGCGAGGAGTGGGCCGGTGCCCGCGACGACTCCGCCGCTTCGCGACCGGAGGACGAAGCGGCGCGCCGTGCGGGCTGGTTGGGCTTCGAGCCGGCCACCGCGGAGCGACTGGCGGCGGCCGAGCGGCGGCTGGGGCGGCGGCTGCCGCCGTCGTACCGGGCGTTCCTGGAGGTCACCGACGGGTGGCGGCACGCGGGCGGCTCCGTGTACCGGCTGGCCGGTACGGAGGGCGCCCGCTGGCACGAGGACTCCTCGGGATTCAGCGAGTACTTCGACGGCGAGCTCGAAGGCATGTGGGAGCGGGCGCTCCAACTGGACACGGAGTCGGACCTGACGTTCGTCCTGCTCGATCCGTCGGCGGTGGACGACGACGGCGAGTGGGCGGTCTACTGCCACAAGGTGTGGGCGCACAGCGAGCCCACCCGGTACGGCTCCTTCCGGGAGTTCATGGTGGCGATGTACCGCGAGTTCCACCGGCTCACCGCCCACCGCACCGGGGACGCCTTCGAGAACGGCACCACCCGCCGGCTGGACGCCTGCGTCGAGGTCGCCCGGCTGGACGCGCTGCGCGGGGCGTACGGGCAGGCGGCCGCGGCGCTGGCGGAGGCCGTGGACTTCGGCCGGCCGCGGGCCGTCGGCATGCTCGACCAGCTCCGCCGCCTCCAGGGCGAGACCTACACGGTGAGTTACGGCGAGCTGCCGCCCGACCCGCTCTACTCCTCCGAGGTGGTGCCCGTGCTGGCCCTGGAGCAGGTGCACTCGCACCACGACGCGGCGGTCTGGGGCTTTCGCGTGCGGCCCGCCTCCGACGAGGCGCGCGCCGAGGCCGACGTGATCCTGCGGGAGGTGGCGGAGCTGACGTACCGCTACACCGCACCCGGCCCGTTCGGCGCGGCCGTCGACCAGGCGCGCGAGCTGGCCCGCTGGGGCGCCGCGGAGGCCGCCTGGCACACGCTGCTCGCCGCGCTCCCGTACTGGACGCCGGTCGGGCCGGACCACCTGGCGCCGATCGGCCTGCTGGCGGATGCCGTACTGGGACCGCTGGTCACGCCGGAGCGCGGGCGTGAGCTGCTGGCCACCGCGAGGGGTACCGGTGCGCCCGCCGTCGAGCGGTCCGCGGGGCCGGCCGGGCAGCGGTTCGACGAGGACGGCCTGGAGTGGCTGGCCGGCCACCGGCCGGGCAGCGCCCGCCCGGCCGCGTACCGCTTCGTGCTGGTGGAGGGTGCGGCGCCGGACGAGCTGCCCGCTCGCCTCGGCATCGAGCCGGCCGAGGGAGCCGAGGGGTCCCCGGGCGCCGCCCTGAACGCCCCGATGGGGAGCCGGGAGGCATGGCAGCACCGGTACGGCGGCGGAGTGAGTTCCAGCTACGACGACCGCGCACTGGCCGCGGTCGGGTGGGCGGGCGGCTCCGGCTGGAGCTTCGCCTTCGACGCGGAGCCGGCCCCGTACCACGGGCCCCGGTTCGAGTCCCCGGCGGCCGCCGCCTCGCGCGGTGGCGGCCGGGCGGTGGTGGTCTGGTCGGAGCCCGCGGGCGGCCTGTTCCACCTCTCCGTCGCCGACGGCGGGGCGGAGTGCTACGCGTTCACCGTCCAGGGCCCCGAGATCCGGCGCACCGGCGGCGCGATACCGCCCGCGCTCGACCCGGAGCGCCTCCTCTGCCCGCCCGCGCACGGGCCCCAGGACGAGTCGCAGCACGGGCCGCAGCGCGAGGGTGAGCGGCGCGCACTCGCGGCGGTGGCCGCCGAGTTCGGGGTGAGCCTGCCCCGGTTCGCCCTCACCGAGGGTCGGCTGCACACCTTCACCACCCGCTCCTGGACGCGCCCGCCGGGCCCCGGGGAGACCTACGTCGTGGCCACCGTCGGTCTGCCGTCCGCGCGCTGACGGCGCGCTGACGGCAGACCGGGGGCGGGCCGCGGCCCGCCCCCGTCAGCCGACGGTGACCCGGACGTCCTTGACCGCCAGCACCTTGCAGGAGGCGGCGTTGCCCGGCTCCCGGCAGGAGGCGCGGTCGACGTAGTGCCAGGTGAGCGTGGTGCTGCCGGCGGCGGTCGCGGTCCAGGTCTGGCGGACGGTGTGGCCGCAGCCGGCGGAGTCGGGCGGGCAGCTGCTCAGCTTGGCGTCGGCGCCCCGGCGCAGGACGGCCGGGTCTCCCTCGCCGGACAGCTGCCAGCCGTGCGGGAGCGGGGCGGAGGTCAGGCTGACGCCCACCGAGCCGCCGACGGCCAGGCGGACGTCGGCCGGCTCGAAGGCGGGCTTCCCGCCGGCCACGGCCTCCGCCTCCAGGTCGGCGGGCAGCGCGAGGGCGGTGTCCGGCTGCTTGTCGGACGACGATCCGCCGGAGGACGAGCAGCCGGCCACCGGCGCCAGCACCAGCAGGGCGGCCGCCGCGAGGGCGAGCGGGCGGGGAAGGGAGCGGACGGTCACGCGCTGCCCGCCTCCCGGGCGTTGCGCCGTAGCTCGATCAGCGCCGCGACCTCCGCCAGCCAGCGCGCGAACAGGTGCTCGCGCCCGAGGTCGGCGCCGCTCGCGGCGGCGGCCTGCAGCCACTCGCGGACGACGGTCCGGCCGGGCTCGCCGATCACGGGCTCGGGCAGCGCGAGGGCGGCCGCGAAACCGCCGGCGCGGACGTGCTGGGCGAGGAAGCCCAGCGGGTACGGGCCGATGCTCGCCTCCTCGGCCCGGTGGGCGGCGGCGATGGCGGCCTCGGTGAACAGGGCCTGGCGCGGGCCGCCGGCGAGCAGCAGGCCACGGGTGATGGCGGCGGGGACGTCGAGGTCCGCGAGTTCGGCGTCCGGGCGGACGTTCGTCATTTCGGCAGCTCCAGCGCGGTCGACTTGTTCAGGGGGTGTTCGCCGGGGGTCAGTCCGCCGAGCTGGCTGTTGACGAACTGCTCCTCGGTCACCCAGGAGGTGAAGCCCCAGGGGTTGTAGACCTGCAGCTTGTCACCGTCCCGCCCGATGATCATCATCTGGTGGCCCGAGTCGTTGTTCCGCACGGTGATCGGGACGGGCAGGCCCTCGTCGACGGACTTCTCGATCCGTGCCAGCGCCTTCCGGCGGTCCTCGTCGCTCTCCAGCTCGACGTGCTCGTAGTCGGCGCCGGTGGCCTTGCCGAGGTCCTTGTCGGCCAGGTAGGTCTGGGCCTTGTCGCCGAGACCGCTGTCCACCTGCGGGTAGACCTTCTTGTTCCCGTCGACCCGCTGGCCGTCCTTGTACTCGTTGATGTACGTGTCCTGCAGCCGCTTCTCGAAGTTCTGCGGGGAGTCGGCGCCGGGGACGTCGGGCGTGCCGCCGGTGGTCAGCTGGAGCATCAGCATCGGGTCCAGCTTGGCCTGGGCGATCACCGTGGAGGCGGCCACGCAGTCGCCGACGTTGCGCTGCGAATAGAGGTTGTAGCCGTCGATGTTGACGTTCTGGCCACCGTAGGTGACGTCGATGTTGTCCGAGGACTCCCGGCCGGTGTCGCCGGTGCTGGTCGCCGGCACGAGGTGCTTGGCGAGCCAGGCCGGGTCGTCGCCGTGCGGGTGGATCTGGGCGTCGAACTGCTGGATGTCGGCGACCGAGTGCCCGGAGGCCAGCGCCTTCCAGAGGTAGGCCGCCTCCTCGGGGGACTTCGCGCCGGACAGCAGGGCGCGGAACGCCGCCTGGTCGGCACCGGTCATCACGCCGAGGGTCTGGGTGGCCCGGTCGAGCTGGTTGGGCGTGAGGATGTAGCCGCCGTCCTCGCCCGCGCCGGGGTTCTTCTCGGTGGCCAGGACCACCGCCGCCAGCGGGTCGAGCGAGCCCATGCCGGCGCGCGAGGCGCGCGCCATGGACGCCAGCTGGTTCAGCTTGCTGGCGGTGCTGGTACCGGTGTTCTCCACCCGCCGGGCCGCCGCGAGCCGGGCGTCGACGCCGGCCAGCGCGGTCGCCATCGCGTCCTGGTCGAAGCCGCCCGGATCCTCCCGGGCCCGCTCGTCGGCGGACTGCAGCTGCTGACGGCCCTGGGCGTCGGTCTTCTTCGCCCAGTCCAGCTCGCTCGCCCAGGTGTCCAGCAGGACGGCCGCCTGGGCGAGGGTCTGCTGGGAGGTGGTGGTCTCCTCCGACATCGCGTGGATCGCCTGGGTGGCGTGCTCCGCCACCGAGCCGCTCCAGACCGCGGGCAGCTGGTTGGTGGCTATCCCGGAGAGGTCCTGCGAGGCCTGGCCGAAGGAGGCCGCCGCCCGTGCGTAGTCCTTGGCCCGGGCCTGTACCGCACTCACGTCGCCGACCGGCTCCGGCACGGCCAGCGCCTGTTCGATCCCCTCCAGCAGATGGAGGTTGGCGAACATGAAGTTCACCTTCTCGATGGTGTGCCGGGCGTGCTCCAGATCCTTGACCTTGCTCACCGGCCGCCACCCGCCGGCACCAGCGAAGCCGTGATGGCCTTCTCCGCGTTGCGGTAGTTCGCCGTGGTGGTCGACATCTTCTGTGACAGCTCGTCGAGTGCGCGCTGCGTGACGGTGATCTCCTTCGACCAGGCGCTGTCGAAGGCGGACCACGCGTTGTCCACGCCGAACTCACCGAACGCGGTGGGCGCGTAGCAGACCGAGCCCGCGTATGCGGTCTTGGCCGCGGCGATGTCCGTCGCCGTCTTGTTCAGCTGCTCAGTGACGCCGCTCAGACCGGCCACGCTGACGCCGTATCCGTCCCCGCCGCCGCCGGCGCCCGGCGCTGCTCCGTCGCTCATGGTTCCCCGTTCCCCCGTCTCCCGGTCCGTCAGTCCACATGTCGCCGATGCCCGCGCGACGGTACGGCGCGGACACCGGGGGGAGAGCCTAACCCGTGGTGGGGGATCCGGTGTTACGCCCGGGAGGGTCGCACCGGCTTCTCGTTCTCTTCGCGGCGGGTACGCGTCGGCTCCATGTCCTGCGCGGAATCCGCGCCTCGGCTTGGGGTGGCCTTTCACATCGGCGCCGCACCCGGTACGGGGCGCGGGTCACGGGCCGGACCGGCGTGATCCGCCGGCGCCGCGTCACCCGCCGACCTCGCGTCACCAGCCGAGCCCGCGGCCGCCCTCGCGGCCGCCCTCGCGGCCGCTCCCGCCTCGCGGCGGGGGTAGCGGCGGTCGGTGGCCGTCGACGCGGCGAGCAGCAGGGCGGCCGCCGCGGCGACCACGGTGATCCGGAACGGCGCATCGGGCGCGAGGTGGTCGGCCGCCCAGCCGCCGAGGAACGTCCCCGCCGACTGGGCCAGGATGATCGCGCTGACCAGCGCCGCCATCGCCTCGCCGAGCCGCGCCGCCGGCACGGTCCGCTCCGCCAGGCCGAACATGGTGATCATCTGGGGCGCGACGGCCACGCCCAGACACCCCACGGCCGCGGCCAGGGCGGCCACGCCACCGCCGGCGAAGAGCAGCAGCACGGAGGTGGCGAAGAGCAGGAGCGTCCCGGCCCGCAGACGGGCCGCCAGTTCCCAGCGGGCCGGCAGGGCGGCGGTGGCGATGCCCGCGAAGGCACTGGTGAGGCCCATGAAGCCGTAGATCAGCCCGGCCGCGCCCGGCTGCCCGATCGCGTCCGTGGTGGCGGTGACCCCGACCTGCACCGAGCCGAAGCAAGCGCCCAGCAGAGCCATCCCGGCGAGCAGCAGTACGTACGGAGTGCTCACCAGGCGCTCGGCGGGGCGCAGTCGGGAGCCGCGTCCGGTCCCGGGCGGCGCGGTCGGGTGCAGCGCGAACAGGGTGGCGCCGACGCCGACCAGCACGGCCGCCGTGAGCAGTCCGACGGCCGGGGAGGCCAGCGTGGCGAGCAGGCCGACCAGGGCTGGACCGGCGGTGAAGCTGATCTCGTCCACGATGCCGTCGAGCGAGAGCATCGAGGACGTCAACTCCGCCTCCCCGCCAGCCAGCCGGACCCAGCGGCTGCGCGACAGCGGTCCGACCAGCGGGGCCGAGAGGCCGATCAGCGCGGCCGGGGCGATCTGCGGAGCGAGCGGCAGGCCGCTCTCGGACGCGGCGACCAGCCCGACGGTGCGCTGCCCGCGTCGGTCCGCGAGCCGGCCGACCAGCGGCCCGCCGACCGCCTGCCCGACGGCCAGTGCCCCGGCCACCACCGAGCCGCGCCAGACGCTGTCGGTGTTGCGGGTGACCAGCAACAGGGTGCCGATCGGGCACATCGCGTTCGGCAGCCGGCCGAGCAGCGACCAGAGCAGGACCGGACCGCCCGTCAGCTGCGCCGCCGAGCGGAACTTCGTGACCACGGACATGTGTTGACCCCCACACGGAGCCGGAGTGGGCGCCCGCCTCCCACCACCGGCCCGACCTGGTGGCAGCGGCCCGCGGGTGAGTTCCGACCGTACGGCCCGGATGATCGACCGGGTAACCGTGCGATCACCCAGCGCAGCCGAACCGAGGCGCTCGGTCACCTTGGAGGACCACCCAACGACGGGCCGCCCACCGGCCGATGGAACGTCCGGCCCCGGCGCCCGCCCGGCTCAGCCGACCAGGTTGGTGCGGATCTGGTCCAGGATCAGCCTCGCGCCCGTGTAGCCGATGCCGAGCATCCAGAGGCCGTCGTCCACCTGGTACACCCGCCCGGCACGCACCGCGTCCAGGTTCTTCCAGAGCGACCCGTCGATGATCCTGGACCGGTCCGACTTGGCCGCGTCGCCGTACACCGAGTAGAAGATGACGTCGGCCGCAGCCTGGTCGACCTGCTCGGGGCTGATCTCGATGGAGAAGCCGGGCTTGTCCTGGTTGGCCGGCCGGCCCATGCCGAGGTCCTTGAGGAGCGAGCCGACGAAGGTGTCGTTCAGGTAGAGCCGGGTGGGCGCGCCGGCCAGGAAGCGGGCCATCTCCACCCTGGTGGCCGCCGCCTTCGCCGGCCCGCCGAGGGCGGTGACCAGCTCGGCCACCGCGGCCCGGTACGCCGACTCCGCGGCCGCGGCCTCGCTCTGGCGGCCCAGGGCCTCGGCGTGCAGTCGGACGTTCTCCTTCCAGGCGGGCCCGGTGGTTCCGGTCAGGACGGTCGGCGCGATCTTGGACAGTTCGTCGTACCGCTTGTCGTCGCGGACCCGGTTGCTCAGGATCAGGTCCGGCTTCAGCGCGGCGATGCTCTCCAGGTTGGGCTGGCCGATGGTGCCGACGGCCCTGGTCCCGGCCAGCCGGTCGGCCGACAGGTAGCCGGAGAACGGCGCGCCCTCGGCGACGGTGGTGGCGCCGACGGGGATGACGCCGAGCGTGACCACGGCGTCCAGGGCGTCGGTGTCCAGGGCGACGACCCGGGTGGCGCGCTCCGGCACCGCACTCTCGCCGCGCGCGTGCCGCACGACACGGGTGGCGGCCGGTGCGGCCCCCGGGCGGCTCCCGGACGAGCCGCAGGCGGCGAGCACCAGTCCGGAGGCGAGGGTGAGCACGGTGCGGCGGGGCAGGGCGGGGGGCATCGGGCGACTCCGTTCCGGCGGGCGGCGGGGTGCCCCGATCCCTGCCCGCCGGCGGGCGCGGCTACGCCCGCGGGCGGGCGCGCGCCGGTCAGCCTTCCGCGAGCTCGCGGTCGTCCTCGCGGTCGTTCCCGCGGTCGTCCTCGCGCTGCTCCAGCCGCTGCCGCAGGAGTTCGTCGTACTCGGCGTGCACCCGTCGGTCCATGGCCAGGGCGAACTGGGCGTCCGTGACCGTCCGCGCCAGCGGTCGCACGCGCAGGATCTGCTCGGTGAGGCGGGCCGCCTCACCGGGGGCCAGCGGGGTGTCGGCGGCGAGCGGGCCGAGGAGCTGGTCGCGGACCAGCGCGGTGAAGATCTCGGCGATCGCGTCCACGTGTTCCTGGGTGCGGCGGCTCGCCTCCAGTACCAGCGAGAGCGGCACCCCCTCGGCGACCAGGGCGGTCGTGGCGTCCAGCAGCCGGCGGCTGACGTGGGTGATCCCGTCCTCCTCGACCGTGACGTAGCCCTGGGCGACGGACTCGGTGGTGTTCTCCTCGGTGAGCTGGTCGCCGAAGGTGGCCTTCAGCTCGTCCCAGTCCAGGTGGACCGGCGTCTCGTCCGACCAGGGCGCGACGATCGCCGCCTCCAGGCCGATCAGCTCGGCGACGTCCCGCCCGCTCTCGCCGGCGCCGATCAGCTCGGCGATCCCGCCCAGGGTGTGGCCTCGTTCCAGCAGCTCGGCGATCACCCGCAGCCGGGCCAGGTGGGCCTCGCCGTACCAGGCGATCCGGCCCTCCTTGCGCGGCGGCTGGAGCAGTTTGCGCTCGCGGTAGAAGCGCAGCGTCCGGGTGGTGATGCCGGCCGCCTCGGCCAGCTCCTCGACCCGGTACTCGCGCCGTCCGTCGTCCGCTGCTGCTCTGACCTTGTCCACGGCGCTCAGCATAGGACCGGCGGTCGCCGAAGTGACGTGGTCGGGCTTCTTCCCTCCGCTGTCGCCAAGGGCTACTCTGCCAATCGTGCCAGTGATTGCTGGCACGGTCATCGCGACGGCACGACGGCACCATGGCAGGACGCACGACGGCACGTCGCGGCAGTGCGCACCTCACGGCCCCCACCCTCAGGAGGACGCCGCATGGCATCCAGCACCAAGCGCCCCCGCCCCGACGCGTCCGACCGGGACTCCCTCGACGTCTCCACCGGCGGGGCCGCCACCGGCCCGGCCGCTTCGGCCGCCGCCGCGCCCGAGGCGCCCGCCGTGACCGCCGCGCCCGACGTCCCGCACGTCCGGGTGGCCGTCATCGGCTCCGGCTTCGGCGGCATCGGCGCCGGTGTCCGGCTGCGCCGCGCCGGCATCACCGACTTCGTCATCCTGGAGCGCGCCGACTCGGTCGGCGGCACCTGGCGGGACAACAGCTACCCCGGCTGCGCCTGCGACGTGCCCTCCCACCTGTACTCCTTCTCCTTCGCGCCCAACCCCGACTGGCCGCGCAGCTTCTCCGGCCAGCCCGACATCCGCGCCTACCTGGAGAAGGTCACCGACGTCTTCGGCGTCCGCCCGCACCTGCGCTTCAACGCCGAGGTCACCGAGGCGCGCTGGGAGGCCGACCGGACCCGTTGGCGGGTCACCACCACGGCCGGTCAGTGGACCGCCGACGCCGTCGTCTCCGCCGCCGGGCCGCTCGCCGACCCGCGGATCCCCGACCTGCCGGGCCTGGACACCTTCCCCGGCAAGGTGTTCCACTCCTCCCGCTGGGACCACGACCACGACCTCGCCGGCCAGCGGGTCGCGATGGTCGGCACCGGCGCCTCCGCCGCCCAGATCATCCCGAACATCCAGCCGCGGGTCGGCCGGCTGACGGTCTTCCAGCGCACCCCGGCCTGGGTCCTGCCGCGCCGCGACCGCGCGATCACCGAGGCCGAGAAGTGGCTGCACAACCGGCTGCCCGTCACCACCAAGCTCCGCCGGGGCACCCTGTTCGCCCTCCGGGAGCTCCAGGTGGACGCCTTCGTCCGCCGGCCCGGCCTGCTGAAGGTGGTCCAGCGGCTCGCCGAACGGCACATCGCGCAGGGCGTCGCCGACCCCGCGCTGCGCGCCAGGCTGACGCCGGACTACCGGATCGGCTGCAAGCGCATCCTGCTCAGCAACACGTACTACCCGGCCCTCGCCGCCGCCAACACCGAGGTGGTCGCCGCCGGGCTGCGCGAGGTGCGCGGCTCGACCCTGGTCGCCGCCGACGGCAGCGAGCACGAGGCGGACGCGATCGTCTTCGGCACCGGCTTCCACGTCACCGACATGCCCATCGGCGCCCGGGTGTTCGGGGCCGACGGCACCAGCCTGGCGCAGGAGTGGAAGGACGGCATGGAGGCGCTGCGCGGCTCCACCGTGCACGGCTTCCCGAACCTCTTCTTCGTGATCGGCCCCAACACCGGCCTCGGCAACAGCTCGATGATCCTGATGATCGAGTCCCAGCTGAACTACCTGGTCGACGCCCTCACCACGCTCGGCTCGGTCGGTGCCACCGCGATGCAGCCGACCGCACGCGCCCAGCGGCACTGGAACCTCGAACTCCAGCACCGGATGGACCGCACCGTCTGGACCACCGGCGGCTGCCGCAGCTGGTACCTGGACAGCAGTGGCAAGAACACCGTGCTCTGGCCCGGTTCCACCACCTCGTTCCGCCGCGCCACCCGCAAGGTCGACCTCGCCGAGTACGAGCTGATCATTCGGACCGCGCCGGCCTCCCGCGCGGCCGCCGCGCCCGAGGAGGCCCTCGCATGAGCCCCGCGATCCCCGCCGACTGCGTCCTGCCCGCTCCCGCCGAGGAGTTGGAGATCCGCTCGGCGGACGGGAGCCGGCTGCACGCCGAGATCCACGGGCAGCCCGGCGCCCCGACCGTGGTGCTCGCCCACGGCTGGACCTGTTCGACCGCCTTCTGGGCGCCGGTGATCCACCGACTCGCCGACCGCTACCGGGTGGTGGCCTACGACCAGCGCGGCCACGGCCGCAGCGAGGTCCCGCCCAGCCGGATCCGCTACTCCACCCGGGCACTCGCCGAGGACCTCTGCGCCGTGCTCACCCGGACCGTCCCGGCGGGGGAGCGGGCCGTCCTGGTCGGCCACAGCATGGGTGGGATGACCGTGATGGCCGCCGCCGGCCGCCCCGAGGTGGTCGAGCGCACCGCCGCCGCGGTGCTGGTCTCCACCGGCGCGGCCGACCTGGTGGCCGAGCTGCGCGTCCTGCCGGAGGCGGTGCGCTCCCCGCGGCTGCGGCGCTTCCTGCACCGTCAGGGGCTGCGCTCGCGGCTGCCGCTCGGGCCGGTCGGTCCGGTCAGCCGGGCCGCACTCAAGTACGGCACCATGGGCCCGGGTTCGGCCGCCGACCGGGTCGAGGCGACGGCCCGGATCGTGCACGCCTGCCCGACCGTCGTCCGGGCCCGCTGGGCCGGCGTGCTGGACGTGCTGGACGTCCGCGCCGGGCTGGCGCGGCTCACCGTGCCGACCGCCGTCGTGGTCGGCACCGACGACCGGCTGACCCCGCCGGTGCACGCGCACCGGATCGTCGCCGCGCTGCCCGATCCGCAGGGCCTGCTCCTGCTGCCCGGGGTCGGCCACATGGCGCCGATCGAGCGGCCCGCCGAGGTCGCCGCCGAGATCGACCGGCTCGCGGCCGCCCACCTGCCCGCCGCCCACCGTCCTTCCGTCCAGAGGAGCGTGACCGCATGAGCGCCACCTTGCCGCTGTCCGCACAGGTCGTCGTCGTCACGGGTGCCGCGCGCGGCGTCGGCGCCGCCCTGGCCCGCAAGCTCACCCTGCGGGGCGCCAAGGTCGCCCTGCTCGGTCTGGAGCCGGCCGAGCTCAAGGACGTCGCCGCGCTCTGCGGCCCGGGCGCCACCGCCTGGGAGGCCGACGTCACCGACATCGAGGCGCTCACCGAGACCGCCCGGCAGATCAAGGAGCACTACGGCCGGATCGACGCGGTGGTCGCCAACGCGGGCATCGCGATCGGCGGGCCGCTGCTGGACAGCGACCACCGGGCGTTCAGCCGGGTGATCGAGGTGAACCTGCTCGGCAGCGTGGCCACCGCGCGGGCCTTCCTCCCGGCCCTCGCCGAGAGCCGCGGCTACCTGCTCCAGATCGCCTCGCTCGCCGCGCTCACGCCCGCCCCGCTGATGAGTGCGTACTGCGCCAGCAAGTCCGGCGTCGAGGCCTTCGCCCACTCGATCCGCGCCGAGGTCGCCCACCAGGGTGTCAGGGTCGGTGTCGGTTACCTGAGTTGGACCGACACCGACATGGTCCGGGGCGCCGACCAGGACGCCGTCCTCAAGCAGATGCGCGCCCGCCTGCCCTGGCCGGCCAACAAGACCTACCCGCTGGACCCGGCCGTGGACCGTCTGGTCGCCGGCATCGCCCGCCGCTCCGTCCACGTCTACGCCCAGCCCTGGCTGCGCGGCATGCAGCCGGTCCGCTGGATCCTGCCCTCGCTGATCGCCGCCGTCGGCTCCCGCGACATCGCCAGGCTCGCTCCGCAACTGGCCGCCACCGCCGCCTCCCGGCTCCGCCCGGTGGGCGCGGGCGGCGCCGCCGACAGCGCCGCGCACCCCGACAAGCGCTGACCGCACGGCCTGCGCCCGCGGCCGGTCACGTCGATCGTCGACGTGACCGGCCGCGGGCGTCGGGGCCGGGCCCGGATGCCGGGGTGGGGTGGGGTGGTCAGCGGGTCAGCGTCTTCAGGATCTCGTAGGCCTGCTGGACGAAGCGACCGTCCAGCGACGGGCCGCAGTTGGCCAGGGCGCCGACGGCGGTGCCGGTCTGCGGGCAGAGTCCGACGAAGGCCGTGAAGCCCCGGGTGGCACCGGAGTGGAAGAGCAGGTCGCGACCGGCGACGCGGCGGTGGTTCCAGACCAGGCCGAGCCGGTCGGCGGAGCGCGGCAGTCGCAGCCGCGGCCGCTGGACGTCACGAAGTGCGCTCCCCAACGCCCCGTCCCCGGGGTCGAGATGGCCTTGCAGGTAGCGCAGCAGGTCGGCTCCGGAGGAGCGGACGGCGCCCGCGCCGGGCAGGCCGGGGATGCGCCAGGGCGGGAGCGGGTGGCCGCGGCGGTGGTCGACGGCCCGGTCGGGCGTGTCCGGCCCGCAGGTGGTGGAGCGCAGGCCGAGCGGCCGGCCGACGCGGTCGGCGAGCAGTTCGGCGTACGTGGCGCCGCCGGTCTCGGCGAGCAGTCGGCCGAGTAGTCCGACGCCGAAGTTGGAGTAGGCGAACCGGCTGCCGGGGCGGTGCCGCACGGTGGTTCGGGCCAGACCGGCCCGTAGTCGCTGGTCGCCGTAGGCGGCGTACGGGTTGCTGAAGAAGGCGGGGAGCGCCGTACCCAGCAGCCCGGGCGGGAGGCGGGGGAGGCCGGAGGTGTGGGTGGCCAGGTGCAGCAGGGTGACGGGCGGTCCGCCGGCCGGGACGGCGGGGGGCCGCCAGTGCCGGGGGAGCCGGCGCTCGATCGGGTCGGTCAGCACGAGCTCGCCGCGCGCGGCCATGGTGGCGAGCAGCAGCGCGGTGAACGTCTTGGTGACGGAGCCGAGTTCGAAGACGGTGTCCGGAGTGCAGGGGGCGGCGCCGTCGTGCCGAGCCGCCCGCGGCAGTGCGCGGCCCGGTGGTCGCCGCGCGCCACCGCCAGCGTCACGGCGGTGGCGTACGGCGCGGCGGCCCGGACGAGCGCGGCCGACTCGCGCGCGCCGAAGGCGTCGTCGGCGTAGGCCGGGGCAGCCGGGGCGCCGTCGGTGTCCGCCGCTGACCGGGAGCCGGGCCGAGCGGACGCCGTGCCCGGGGGGTCCGTCGCCGTCATGCCGCCACGGCCGCGCCGCCGAGCGCCCGCGAGAGGGTGACGGTACCGGCCACCACCGCGACCACGGCGGTGTGCTCGTGGTCCTGGAAGGCCTGGGCCGGATCCTCGGCCACCGGCTCGGAGTTGTCGCGCGGGATCAGCCCGTCCTCGCGCTGGACGGCGGCCAGCGCCTCCCAGCCCTGCAGACCGGTGACCGGTTCGCCGATGCAGGAGTCCACCACCAGCAGCTCCCCGGCCAGGTCCCACTGACCGACCTCCAGCCAGATGTCCAGCCAGGCGCGCACGTAGTCGCGCATCGGCTCGGGCAGGTCCTCCGGGCGGGCACCCCAGTCGGTGAGGTGGAAGACGGTGTGGGTGATGTCGTAGCCGGTCATCCAGTCCACCGCCCACGGCTCCGGCGTGGCGCCGAGCCACGTCCCGGCGGCGAGGGCCGCCCAGTCGTCCGGCTGGTTGCGCAGGCCCACCACCCGGCGGGCGTTGGCCACGGCGAGCCGGCGGCTGGGCAGGATCTCGGCGGCCCGGACGGCGCGCAGCCTGCCGAGCGACTCCAGCAGCTCGTCCATGGCCGGGTGGCGGTAGCCGGCCCGGGCGAAGTGGACGTACGTCTCCAGTGGGTCGGTCATCACCAGGTGGCGCAACTGCCGTTCGTAGAGCAGGTTCCCCTCGCGCAGCTGGGTCCAGCCGAAGTCGAGGAGCTCGCGCGCGATCCGGGCGTCGTGCGGGCCGGTGACGCCGTCGCGCAGGACGAGCGAGGCGGCCAGTGCGCATTCGCCGAGCGGCTTGTAGGCGTTGTTGGGGTCGGCCAGGTCGATGGTGATGTCGTCCGAGAGCCGGCCGAAGCCCTGGTCGTGCGACGCGTGCAGCCAGGCCATCGCACGGGAGCCGAGCTGCTGGGCGGTGGCGAGGAGTCGATGGTCCGTCATGGCCGGGCTCCGTTCCCGTCGGTGGCCAGCAGTGCTTCACCGATGGCGAGTTCGAGGGCGGTGCGGGCGCTGCCGTCGCCGACGACCTGGATCCGCTCCAGGACCGGTTCGACCTCCAGGGGCAGCGGCAGGCCCTGGGCCTGCGTCCAGCAGAGCCAGCGGGCGAGCCGGGCGGCCACCCGGTGGTCGCGGCGCAGCATCGAGCGGACGGTTCCCCGGGCCAGCGCCAGGGTGTTGGCCCGGGCGGCCTCGTGCACCGGTCCGTCGAGCCCGGGCAGGGCGAGCGCGGACAGCTGGGCCATCCGTACCGACCAGCCCTGCCAGGCGGGCGGTTGCAGCTCCGGGACGTGCTCGGGCCGCGGTGCGGCCGGGTCGGGGCCGGGGAACCCCGGTGTGGTGACGGAGGGCAGCGTCCGGGTCAGCAGGACGCCGGTCGCCCAGTCCCGCCAGGCGGCGATCAGCGCCGCCCCGGCCGGCCCGTCCTCGTCGACGGGGGGTGACGGGGCGCCGGGAGCCGCCAGGGTGTCCGTGGCGGTCGCGGAGGTCGCGGAGGTCGCGGCGGTCGCGGCGACGATGGGTGACGGGAAGGCGTGCCGGGCCTCGGCCAGCAGCAGCGCGGTCTGCTCGTCCGGGCGTGCGCCGCCGAGCAGTTGCGGTGCGAACAGGTCCGGCCCGAGCACCCGGACGGCGGCCAGCAGTGGCCGGGGAGCGGCGGCGGTGCCGGGGCCGGCGAGCACGACCGCACCCCCGGCGCCCCGGAGGGCGTCGAGGGTCCGGCCCGCCAGCCGCTCGACCGCTGCGGCGTACTCGTCGCGGAGCGAGGTATCGGCGGTTGGCATGGTTGCGTGGTCCTCCTGACGGGGGTTTCACGAAGGCTCACGGGGGTCGTCGGGGGGAAGGCCCGAGGTGCGGGGGCTTCTCGGCGGTGACCCGACGCGGGCCGTTCGTGAGGGGCCCGGGTGTCGTCTCCGACTACCGGGTCTTCTCCTTGGGCTGCTTCGGGGAGAGCAGCAGAGCCAGCCCCACCAGCAGCAGCGCGGCGGCTTCGGGTCGGTACGTGGGCGCGTCGCTCACGACGGCCTCGTCCTCCACCATCAGCGCGCCGAGCGCATCGAGTTCGGCCCGGGTCGCGAGCGGCGCCGGGGCCCTTCCGGTCGTGTACTGAGTAAGCATCAGATGTGCCTCCTCAACAGGATCTTCACCGCCTGGTCCGGCGGTGCCCCTGACCGACCTTACGAGCACGAACGAACGCCTGTATCCGCAGCGCTCTGATCTGCGAAGTTACCGACGCGTTGGGTCAGCGGCGCCAGAGGTCGGTACCGTCGGGACATGACCACTGCCTTGATCACCGGCGCGACCGCCGGCATCGGAGCCGCGTTCGCGCGCCGGCTCGCCCGAAGCGGCTACCGGCTCGTCCTGGTGGCCCGGGACACCGAGCGGCTGGAGCGCGCGGCCGACGACCTGCGGGCGAAGTTCGGCGTCGACACCGAGGTGCTGACCGCCGACCTCGCCACCGAGGCCGGTATCGCGGCCGTCGAGACCCGGCTGGGTGACGTCGCCCACCCGGTGGACCTGCTCGTGAACAACGCCGGCTTCGGCAACAAGGGCGCCTTCCTGACCGTCTCGCTCCAGGACGAGCTGGACATGCTGAAGGTGCACGTGGAGGCGATCCTGCGGCTCACCACGGCGGCCCTGCCCGGCATGCGCGAGCGCGGGCGCGGCGCGATCGTCAACGTCGCCTCGGTGGCGGCCTTCCTGCCGCGCGGCACGTACGGCGCCAGCAAGGCGTGGGTGGTGAGCTTCACCCAGGGCGTGATGCGCGACCTCGGCGGCAGCGGCGTGCGGCTGATGGCGCTCTGTCCGGGCTTCACCCACACCGAGTTCCACCAGCGGGCCGGCATGGGGACGGGCAACATCCCGTCCTGGGGCTGGCTGTCCGCCGAGCGGGTCGTCGACGAGGCCATGCGCGACCTGGCGCGCGGTCGCTCGCTGTCCGTCCCGAGCAAGCGCTACAAGATCGCGGTCGCGATCGCCCGCCTGCTGCCGTCCGGCAAGCTCGGCGGGGTCTCCTCCAAGGCGGCGCGGACGTACCGGACCGACTGACGGGCGGCGCCGGGGGCGGGCGGGGCGGAGCGGGGCCTGGTCGGGCATTGGCGCGGGGCGGGTGACCGCCGGGAATAGAGAGAGCCTCACTATTAGCTTGGCTAACTATGAGCTATCCTCGCTATGCCGGTGGCCGCCCGACCGCCGTGCCCGCCAGGCCCGCCGCACCCCCGTGCGGCGCCGTGCCCGCCGCGCGTCCGCGCGTCCGACCCAGGGAGGTCCGCCCTTGAAGCCCGACGGCATCCGATGGACCCCGCCCGCCCTGGCCGAGGGCGAGCCCCGCCCGCCGGCCCAGTGGCGCCGCATCCTCGCGCTGTTCCGACCGTACTCCGGCCGGCTCACCGTGGTCGGCGCGCTGGTGGCTGCCTCCGCGGTCGTCTCGGTGGTGTCGCCGTTCCTGCTGAGGGCCGTCCTGGACACCGCCATCCCGCAGGGCCGTACCGGCCTGCTCAGCCTGCTCGCGCTCGGCATGATCGCGGCCGCCGTGATCAACAGCATCTTCAACGTGCTGCAGACACTGATCTCCACCACCGTCGGCCAGCGCGTGATGCACGACCTGCGCACGGCCGTCTACAGCCACCTCCAGCGGATGTCGCTGGCCTTCTTCACCCGTACCCGCACCGGCGAGGTACAGTCCCGGATAGCCAACGACATCGGTGGCATGCAGTCCACCGTGACCTCCACCGCCACCTCGCTGGTCTCCAACTTCACCAGCGTGATCGCCTCGGTGGTGGCCATGGTCGCGCTGGACTGGCGGCTCACCGTCGTCTCGCTGCTGCTCCTGCCCGTCTTCGTCTGGATCAGCCGCCGGGTCGGCAACGAGCGCAAGAAGATCACCGGTGAGCGGCAGAAGCAGCTCGCCGCGATGAGCTCGGCCGTGCAGGAGTCCCTCTCGGTCAGCGGCATCCTGCTCGGCCGCACCATGGGCCGCTCCGACTCGCTCGCCCGGGAGTTCACCGGGCAGTCCGACCAGCTCGCCGAGCTGGAGGTACGCGCCAGCATGGCCGGGCGCTGGCGGATGAACACCATCCAGATCGTGATGGCCGCGATGCCCGCAGTGATCTACTGGGCGGCCGGTCTGGCTTCGGCCGGTGGCTCGCCGATCGTCTCGGTCGGCACCCTGGTCGCCTTCGTCTCGCTGCAGCAGGGCCTGTTCCGCCCGACCATCGGCCTGCTCTCCACCGGCGTCCAGGTGCAGACGTCGCTGGCCCTGTTCCAGCGGATCTTCGAGTACCTCGACCTTCCGGTGGAGATCGCCGAGCCCGAGCGGCCGGCCGTCCTGGAGAAGGTCCGCGGCGAGGTCCGCTTCGAGGGCGTGGAGTTCCGCTACGACCCGGAGCAGGAGCGTCCCACGCTCGCCGGTGTCGAGCTCAAGGTCCCGGCCGGCAGCTCACTCGCCGTGGTCGGCGAGACCGGCTCCGGCAAGACCACGCTCAGCTACCTGGTTCCCCGCCTCTACGACGTGACCGGCGGCCGGGTCACGATCGACGGGGTGGACGTCCGCGAGCTCTCCTTCGACTCGCTCTCCCGGGCGGTCGGCGTGGTCTCCCAGGAGACCTACCTCTTCCACGCCTCGGTCGCCGACAACCTGCGCTTCGCCAAGCCGGACGCCACCGACGAGGAACTCGTCACCGCCGCCCGGGCCGCACAGGTCCACGACACCATCGCCGGGCTCCCGGACGGCTACGCGACCCTGGTCGGCGAGCGCGGCTACCGCTTCTCGGGAGGTGAGAAGCAGCGCCTGGCGCTCGCCCGGACCATCCTGCGCAACCCGCCCGTGCTGATCCTGGACGAGGCCACCAGCGCGCTGGACAACCGCACCGAACACGCCGTGCAGCAGGCCATCGACACCCTCGCGGCCGGCCGGACCACCATCACCATCGCCCACCGGCTCTCCACCGTCCGCGCCGCCGACCAGATCGTCGTGCTGGACCGCGGTGAGATCGTCGAACTGGGCAGCCACGAGGAGCTGGTCGAGGCCGACGGCCGGTACGCGGCGCTGCTGCGCCGCGAGGCGCCGTCCGCCGTGCTCGGGCAGCGCTAGGCGCGGGGGCGGGCGCGGGTAGGGGTGGGCAGGGGGTGGCCGGGGCTCAGGCGGCCTTGGGGATCTCGTTGTAGGTCTCCGCGACCTCCTGGCCGGAGAGCTGCTGGATCGCCCGCATCACCTCGTCGGTGACCTGCCGGCGGGCCTTGAGCGAACGGGCCTGCCCGTGCAGCTCGTCGAAGTGCAGCGGCTCGCCGAAGCGGACCGTCACCTTGCGCACCCGCGGGACGCGCTTGCCGATCGGGAGGATCTGGTCCGGCCCCTCCAGCGCCACCGGCACCACCGGGACGCCGGCGGTCAGGGCCAGCCAGGCCACGCCGGTCTTGCCCCGGTAGAGGCGGCCGTCCAGCGAGCGGGTCCCCTCGGGGTAGATGCCGAAGGCCTTGCCGTCCTCCAGGATCTCCAGGGCCGACTCCAGCGAGGCCTGGGCGGAGCGGTAGGTGCCGCGCTCGACCGGCACCGCGCCGATCGCCTCGAAGAAGCCCTTGGACAGCGCGCCCTTCATCCCGGTGCCGGTGAAGTACTCGGCCTTGGCCAGGAAGTGCACCCGGCGCGGCGCGGTCAGCGGGATCACCACGCTGTCGATGAACGAGAGGTGATTGCTGGCCAGGATCACGCCGCCCTTGCGCGGCACGTTCTCCAGGCCCTCGATGGTCGGCCGCCAGATCCCCCGCGCGAGCGGTTTCAGCACCAGCTTGGTGACGAGATCGAGCATGGGTCCCTCCCAGGACGAGCACGCCCGAGAGGTGCCCGGGCCTGAACAGTCGACGATCGGTGGTCGTTCCCCGGCCGGGCCGGGATCAGACCCGCAGACTACGACACCCACCCCCGAGCCCGTCCACTCCCGGGAACCGCGGCGCTCGCCACGGCCGGGTAGGGTACGGCCGTCGGAAACGCACATCAGCAGTCATGCAGATCATCGCAGTCATGCAGTTCATTCAGGAGGGGCCACCCATGGCAGACGTCGACACCATCCGCGCGGCGTTCGACAAGTACGACGTGAACGGCAACGGCCGGATCACCGCCGCCGAGTACGCGAAGGTCGCCCGCGAGCTCGGCGACCTGACCACGTCCATCTCGATGGCCGAGGCCATCATCAACCAGATGGACACCAACCACGACGGTGAGCTGACCTTCGACGAGTTCCTGGCCGCGCGCCAGGGCTGAGTCCGCTTCGGGCGGGGCTCCGGGACTCCCGGGGCCCCGCTGCCGCGTGTCCGGGCCGTTCGCGCTCGGCCGGTCACATCCCGGCCGTGCGGTCCCGGTCGGTCTCCGCTCAGGCCTCGACCGGGAACACCCGGCGGACCACCCGCTCGGCCGCCCCGCCGTCGTCCCACGGGCAGAACCGCTCCCGGAACTTCGCCCGCGCCGCCGGCTCGGGGTCGCCCGCCAGCAGCGCCGCGGCCAGTCCGTCGGCGTCCACCGTCACCGCGCCCGGCGGCTCAGCGAACAGGTCGAAGTAGACCCCGCGCACCCGCCGGTACTCCTCCCAGTCCGGTGCGAAGATCACCACCGGCCGGTCCAGCACGGCGTAGTCGAACATCATCGACGAATAGTCGGTGACCAGGACGTCCGCCGCCAGGTAGAGGTCCTCCACGGTCGGGTGCGCCGAGACGTCCACGATCTCGGCCGCGTCCTCGCCCGCGGCAAGGTCGCCGGGGCCGCCGGTGTGGAAGTAGTGGGTGCGCACCAGCAGCGTGAAGCCCGGGCCGAGCCGCCGGGCCAGCTCGCGCACGTCCAGCAGCGGCAGGTACCCGCCCCGGCCCTCGCGGTGGGTCGGCGCGTACAGCACCGCCGTGCGGCCCGGCGTCAGCCCGAACCGCGCGCGCATCGCCGCGACTTCGGCCGCCGTGGCGACGGCCAGCCGGTCGTTGCGCGGGTAGCCGGTGTCCAGCATCTCGTAGCGGCCGGGGAAGGCCCGGGCGAAGTGCTCACTGGTGTGCGGGTTGGAGGAGACCAGGAAGTCCCAGCGGTCGACGGCCTCCAGCAGCCGGTCGAAGTCCATCCCGTCGGCGGCCACCGGGTGGTCCCTGAGGTCCATCCCCATCGCCTTCAGCGGCGTACCGTGCTGCGTCTGGACATGCACCGTTCCCGGCCGCTTCGCCATGGTCCGCGGGAAGTTGACGTTGTTGACGAAGTACTTGGCGGTCGCCATCGCCTTGAGGTAGGCGGGCGTGTTGACGATCACGTACGGCACCCCGGCCGGCAGCGTGGCCGCCTGCCTGCGGTTCTCCACCACCCAGAGGCCCCGCACTCCCGGGGCCAGTTCCTTCGCCTTCTCGTAGATCGCCGCCGGGCTGCACGCGTAACCCCGGTGCCAGTACGCCGCGTAGACCGCCAGGTGCTCGTCCAGCGGGAGCCGGCGGAACGCGTTGTACGCGGTGAACCGGGCGCCGCTGCGCACCCCCTTCTTCACCGCCGGGGCGACCGCGCGCGCCCCCCGCTTGAGTTCGCGGGGCAGCCGCCCGGTGCGGCGCAGCTCCGCGTACGCGACCCGGGCGCCGCGCGCCGCCAGCCGGTACTGCACGCCGCGCAGGCCGCCGGGGTAGTGGTAACCGGCCGGGCGGTGACGGGCGAAGTGCTCGGCGATCCGCTGGAAGAAGGCCCTGCGCAGCTCGGCCGGGACCAGCCCCGGAGTGTCGTGGACGGTCAGTGCCTGCTGGACGGTCCGGTCGAAGACGAGGGTGCGCAGCGGGTCCGGAACCGGGCGGCCGGGCCGGTCCGGGCGGTCCAGGAAGTCGAAGATGGCGTCGTACTGGGCGAAGACGTCGGCGTGCTTGGGGGAGGCGGTGCTGGTGATCGCGCCGGGGCGGCCGCGCCGGTAGAAGTAGCAGGCGCGGTCGAGGTAGCGCAGCCGTCCGGCGGCCAGCAGGGCCGGGTAGGTGACCGAGATGTCCTCGTAGAAGCCGCGGCCGAAGGAGACGCCGAGACCGAGCAGGAAGTCGCGGCGGAACACCTTGTTCCACACCGACATCACGGTCCGGAACAGCGCGGGGTGCTCCGCGAGCGTGCAGCCGTCGACCAGCGGCGAGCCGACCAAGAGGTGGCGCCAGGGGTTGGGCTCGGTCCCGCCGTCGGGGTAGACGTGGGTGAAGTCGGTGAGCAGCACGTCGGCGGGCGTCTCGCGGGCGCGCTCCTGCGCGAGCTCGTCCAGGAGCGCGGAGACGGTGCCGTCCGGCAGCCAGTCGTCGCTGTCGACGAACCAGACGTACTCGCCGCGCACCTCGGGGAGGGCGGCGGTCCGGGCGCCGCCGAGGCCCTGGTTCTCAGTGAGGTGCAACACACGCAACCGGGGATCGCGGGCCGCGTACTCGTCCAGGATCGCGCCGCAGCGATCGGGGGAGAGGTCGTCGACCGCGATCACCTCGAAGCGCGACTCCCCGGCGGGAGTGGCCTCCAGGATCGAGTCGAGGCAGCGGGGCAGGTAGCGCTCGACTCCGTGGACCGGGAGCACGATGCTGAGGAGGACTGGCACGCTGGCCGAGTCTACCGAGCGCGATCGGGCGGCGGACTCGCGCGGTACGGGGTGGGGCGTGGGGAACTCCCGGAGCCGGAACCGCCGGAACCGCCGGAACGCCGGAGTCGGCTGGAGCCGGAACCGCCGGTGCCGGGCCCCGTGCGGGGCGGCACCGGCAGCCTGGTGGCGGCCCGGCCGACCCTCACGGCCGGCCGCCGGTCCCAGCACCTCCCGAGCCTGGCCACCGCAGCGTCGAGGCGGCCGGGCAGTGGCTCGGGGGAGCCGGAATTCTTCATCAGTCGAACGCACGGTTGAGCGATGCCTGAGCAGGCTCGCGCTTGCGCGGTCGATGAAGATATTGCTTGGAGGTTTCCTTCGCGTCAATCCCTAGATTGTGTTCACTTCCTGAACTGTTCGCTCCGAGTGAGTTTCGAGTGAGTTCGGGTGATCCGGGTGATCCAGAGGTTCCGAGTGCTCCGGGCCGCTACCGCAGGCGGGTAGGACGGCCGCCGGTCGCCTCCGGGTGCCACCGGTCGTGATGGCGGGTGACCCTGCGCGCCCGGCGCGTGCCTCTCCGGCAAGCGCCGGGCGTGTGACCCCGCGGCACCGGTGACGTGCGGCCGGTCGTGCACCATCATTGATGCCTAGTCGTGATCGCTCCGGGTGGCCCCTGGTGCGGCGTCAGTTGACGCCGCACGATACGGTGGCAGCACACCAGGACGGTTGCGCGAAGGCCGTCTGTCACGGATAGTCTTCGCCTCACGGCCCTGGCGCCTCGTAGGGGTGGGAATACTGATGGAACACATGCAAGTGCGGTCTCGGCCCCGCGTGCCGGCGATCCAGTGCGGCGTCGGCGCGACCGGCCGTCGGATCGAGCGTCACCTGGCTGTGCTCGGCGCGCCCGCACTCCCGGCGGTGGACACCGCCGAGGCGCTCGGGTTGATAAGGGAGCTGACGCCGCGCGGCGCCGGCCCCCTGACCGCGCCGCGCCGGCACGTGCGGGTGTCGTTGCTGGCGCCACTGCGTCGGCTGCGGCGAAGCCTGTTCGGCGGTCGCGGCTAGGGTTTTCAGCCCTCGCGCCCACCGGCATCCGGCCCGACGGACCTCAGGGACCGTCGGGTCTTTGGCGTGCCCGGGCCCCGCCCCTGGGACCCCGGCCCCCGCAGCGGGCTCGCGACCGGCGCGCAGCGGCCCGAACCGTCCACCGTACGGCACCGTGCCTCCGAGGCACGGAGAGTCGGCGAGGCGGTCCCCGGTGCCCCCCGCCGTGGGTGAGGATGATGGTCATGGCGGACAACATCGACTCCACGCCCTTCCACTCCACCACCTTCGAGATCACGACCGGCAGTCGCGAGGTCGCCCTCGACATCACCGACCGCTGCGCCGAGTTCCTCAACGACCGAGCCGCCGGCCGCGACGGTCTGCTCAACGTCTTCGTGCCGCACGCCACGGCCGGAATCGCCGTCCTGGAGACCGGTTCGGGCAGCGACGACGACTTCCTCGCGACGCTGCGCGACCTGATCCCCGCGGACGACCGCTGGCGCCACCGGCACGGCAGCCCCGGTCACGGCCGTGACCACGTCGTCCCCGGCCTGGTCGCCCCGCACGCCACCCTGCCGGTGATCGGCGGCCAACTCGCGCTCGGCCTCTGGCAGTCCGTCGTCCTGATCGACACCAACGGTGACAACCCGCGCCGGACGGTCCGGCTCTCCTTCCTGGGCTGACCAGGGGCGCCCGGGGCCGACCGGCTAGCGCGCGGCGCCCGAGTCGTCGGGAAGGCCCGACGACTCGGGGTCGTCGGATGACTCGGGTACGCCGGTCGAATCGGGGTCGCCGGTCGAATCGGGGTCGCCGGTCGGCCTGGGGAATCCCCCGGCCGTCTCCACCCGGGCCGTCCTCCCGGGGGCCTGCGTCGCGGGCGCCGGGGGGACGGCCGCTGCGGGGGCGGCCGCCGTGGCCACGGCGGCGAGGTAGCGCTCGATCGCCAGGTACTGGCAGAGCACCGCAACCGGACGGCCGAGCCGCGCGTACCAGGAGGCGAGCCGGGCGAACGCGGTGACCTCGAACCAGACCTCACCCGAGGCGTCCATGCTCACCAGGAACGCCTCCTCGCCGCACTCCGGGTGCCCGGGCAGCGTCCCGTACGCGAAACCGATCCGGTCCGGCTCGTCCACCGTCCACACCACCCGGCAAGGGATCACCAGCCGGGGCCGCCGCAGCCCGGGCAGGCTCAGCCGCAGCAGGACGGTCGCGCCCTCCTCGGCCGGCGCGTACGGGTGGACGGCGAAGCCGCTGCCCAGCTGGCTGCCCCAACCGAGCACGTACCGCCCGGCCCGCTCCAGGACCTCGGGCCCGTGTCCGAGGTGGATCCGCCGCCGCAGGTGCGCGTAGCCCGCGGGCAACCGGGCGTCCCGGGTGGCGCCCACCTCCGGGTAGGTGGGGGAGGTGGCGCGGGCGGCGAGCAGACGCGGGTGGAGTGCGGTGGGCGCTTCGGGCATGGGCCCACCGTAACCGGGCCCGGCCGACGGGCCCGGGGCGGGTGGGCGAGCGGAGCGGCCTGCCCGGTGTACGGCCGGGGGCGTCGCTCGCGCCTCGGGGTCCTTGCGACGCCGCCCGGTTCTGTCCGCTGCCCCGTGTCGGCCGCCTCCCGGTCACCGCCCGCCGGGTCGGCTCGCCGGGCTCGGCGTGCCGTTCCGACCGCTGCCCTGCGGGCCGCCCGGCGCAGCTGCCGGGCCCGGCCTTGCCGCGGGGTCGGGGCGCGGAGTATCAAGGCGGCATGAGCGAAGCGGTGAAGAACGACGACGGCCCGGTCTGTGAACTCGCCCCGGGCGGAGCGGGGCCGGAGGCGGCCCTGGTGCACGATCCGGAGCTGACCGGGCCGCGCGCGGACTGCGTGCTGTGCGGCGAGCCGACGGAACTGCCCGCCGACCACCCCGGCAGCACGCTCTGCCCCGTCTGCACCTGGCAGCAGGCGCAGCGGATCGCCTGCTCCGGCTGACGGAGAGGCCCCCGAGTCCGAGCTCGGCGGTCCCGGTGCCTCGGGGCCCCGGGTTCGCCGGCCCCGGTGCCTCGGGGCCCCGCTCAGGTGTCCTCCCGCCCGGCCAGCGCCAGGGTGGAGCCCCGGCGGCCCTTGCGGACCATCAGCTGGGCCGGGATGCGGCTCTTCAGATCGGCGACGTGGCTGACGATGCCGACCGCGCGATCCCGTTCGCGCAGGCCGTCGAGGACGTCCATCACCTCCTCCAGGGCCTGCTCGTCCAGCGTGCCGAAGCCCTCGTCGATGAAGAGCGTGTCCAGTGGCATGCCGCCCGCCTCGTCGGTGACCACGTCGGCGAGACCGAGGGCGAGGGCGAGCGAGGCGAAGAAGCTCTCGCCGCCGGAGAGCGTCGAGGTGTCCCGCTCGGTGCCGGTCCAGGCGTCCACCACCCGCAGGGCGAGGCCCGAGCGCTTGTTGCCGGTGCCCAGGCCGTCGCTGTGGACCAGGGTGTAGCGGCCGCCCGACATCCGGACCAGGCGGGCGCTCGCCGCCGCCGCCACCTGCTCCAGCCGGGCCGCCAACACGTACGACTCCAGCCGCATCCGCAGCCGGTTCTCGGCGGAGGTGCCGGCGGCGACGGAGGCCAGCCGGTTGATCCGGGCGTAGCGGTCCAGGGCCGGGGCCAGCGAGGAGGCCAGCTCCGCCAGCTGCCGCCCGATCCCGGCCAGCGCCTTGCAGCGCTCGCCGGCCGCCTCGTGCGCGGCGTGCGCCCGGCGGAGCCGGTCGGTGGCCGCCAGGAGCTCGGCCTGCGTGCCGGGGACGTCGGCCGGCGGGCAGCCGGCCGCCTCGGCCAGCTCGGGCAGGGCCAGCTGCTGCTCCGCCGCGGCCAGCGCCGAGCGGTGCCGGGTCAGTCTGGCCTCCAGCCGGTCACGTTCCTCCCGGGGCAGCAGGACGGCCGTCGCCTCGTCCGGGCTCGGGAACCCGGCTGCCAAGGCGGCCCGGGCCAGCTCGTCGTCGGCCTCCTTCAGCCGCAGTGCCGCGTCCGCGCAGGCCCGAGCCGCGCCGGCGACCGCGGCCACACCCCCGGCCAGGCGGGCCAGCGCCGAGGCCCGGTCGGACACCGACGCCGCGTCGCCCCGGGCCGCGGCCACCCGGCGGGCCAGCTCCTCCTGCTCACCGCCGAGCGTCTGGATCCGGGCGGTCAGCGCGGCGGTGCGCTCACCGGCGTCGCGCAGCGCGCCCAGCTGGCGGGCCTGGTCCTGCGCCAGGCGCTCCAGCTCCCGGGTGACCGGTCCCAGCCCCTCGGCCGCCCGCAGCGCGTCGCGGTACTCGCGCTCCATCGAGCCCAGCGCCTCGGCGAGCGCCGCGACGCTCTCCGGCCCGGCCGCCCCGGCGGCGGTCGCCTCGCGCACCCGCAGGTCCGCCAGCTCCCGCTCGGCGGTGTCGGCCGCCTGTTCGGCGTGCGCCTGGGCGGCCCGGGCGCGCTCCTCGTCCTGCGCGCCGACCTGGCCGCTCGCCGGCCGGGCCGGCTCCGGATGCTCGGGCGAACCGCAGACCCGGCAGGCCTCGCCCGCCCGCAGCTGCGCCGCAAGCTCGGCGGCCATGCCGGTCAGCCGGCGCTCCCGGAGGTCCTGGCTGTGCTCGCGGGCGTCGAGTGCCTCGGTGCGCCGGGCGAGGGCCCGGGGCTCGGCCAGGGCGATCGCCGCCCGCAGCTCGTCCCGGCGGCGGGCGGCGGCCAGGCGCTCGGCCAGCTCGCCGTGCCGGACGTCCAGCTGCTCGACCCGGGTGCCGGCGGCCCGGGCGGCGGACTGCTCCTCCTGGAGCGCGGCGAGCCGGCCGTCGAAGTCGGCCAGCCAGTCGGCCGCCTCCTCGGCGAGCTCCTCGGCGCGCCGTCGGTCGGCCTCCAGAGACGCCTGCTCCCGGCGGAGCTCCGCGCACCGCTGCTCGTCGGCCCGGGCCGCCTCCAGCCGGACCACCTCGGCCCGCAACCGGTGCTCGGCCGCGGCGAGCTCCTCGGCCTCGGCACGGGCCAGTGCCCGGCCCTCGGCGGCCGGTGAGTCGGCCAGCGCGGCGCGGTGGCGGCGTTCCTCCTCGCGGGCCGCGCGGTGGGCCGCCCCGGCGGCCTCGCGCAGGTGCAGCACCGACTCCACCCCGACCGCCGCCCGGGCGGCGGTCAGCCTGTCGACGTCACGTTCCATCGCCGGCGCGCCCTCGGCGAGGCGGGCCGCCTCCAGGGCCGCCTCCCGGTGGCGGCGCTGGCGCCCGGCCAGCTCGTCGGCGGCATCGCGGGCCGCCTGGGCCCTGCGGTGGCCGGCCTCGGCACCGGCCAGCGCGGCACCGGCCACGGCGAGCTGCTCGGCGGCCCCACTGCGCAGGATCGCGGCCCAGCCGAGCACGCCGGAGGTCAGGTCGACGGCGGGGTGCGCGGACTCCTCCTCGGCGGGCACCCAGCCGGCGGCGGGTTCGGCCTGCGGGCCGGCCGCCTGCTCGGCCTTGCTCGCCAAGTCCCGCAGGCGCCGGCGGCCGGTCTGGACGGCGGCCTCGTGCGACCGGCGCTGCTCGGCCAGCCAGGCCTCGACGTGCTGGAACCGCTCGGTGTCGAACAGCCGCCTGAGCAGCTTGCCGCGTTCCTCGGAGTCGCCGCGCAGGAACCGGGCGAAGTCCCCCTGCGGCAGCAGCACCACCTGGCAGAACTGCTCCCGGCTCATCCCGATCAGCCGGTGGATCTCCTCCCCGGCCTCCTGATGCGACTTGCTGACCGCCCGCCAGCCCGGCGTACCGTCGCCGCTGTCGGCGGCCCACTCGCGCAGCAGCGTCTGGGCGCGCTCGACGGTCGTGCCCTTGCCGACCTTCTTGGGGCGCAGCTGCTCCGGCAGGCGGGTGATCTCCAGGCGGCGCCCGCCGAGCGTCAGCTCCAGCCGGACCTGGGTGAGCCGCACCGGATCGGCGTGGTCGCTGCGGAGCCGGGCGGCCCGCCGGGCGCCGGGCACCTCGCCGTAGAGGGCGAAGCAGACGGCGTCCAGCACACTGCTCTTGCCCGCGCCGGTGGCCCCGCGCAGCAGGAAGAGACCGCCGGCGGCGAGCGCGTCGAAGTCCACCGTCTCGGTGCCGGCGAACGGCCCGAAGGCGGTGACGGTCAGCTTGTGCAGTCTCATCGGGGCAGTTCCGCCTTCCGGTCGCCCGACTCCCGGACGGTCTCGAAGCCCTCCCGGAGCCAGCCCAGCTCGTCCGCGTCCGGCTCGGCGCCGGGGCGCACGTGCCGCAGGAAACCCTCGGCGATCTCCAGGTCCGCCCGGCCGCTGACCCGGGCCGCGTACGAGGGGGAGGCGGCCGCCCCGCTCTCCTGGGGGTCGAAGAGCAGCTGCAGGGTGTGCGGGAAGCGGCGGCGCAGCTGCTCCATCGGCTCGCTCGGGCGGCCCGGGTCCGTCAGGGTGGCCTGGACCCAGGACTGCTCGTGCTCGGCGTGCCGCGGGTCGGACAGCAGCTCG
This sequence comes from Kitasatospora sp. NPDC050463, assembly GCF_040655255.1. Classification (NCBI taxonomy): domain Bacteria; kingdom Bacillati; phylum Actinomycetota; class Actinomycetes; order Kitasatosporales; family Streptomycetaceae; genus Kitasatospora; species Kitasatospora sp. NPDC050463. The sequence goes on along the minus strand of NZ_JBFAJO010000018.1, from coordinate 33,236 downwards.
TCCAAGCGGCCGCGCAGGCGGGCCAGTGGGCGCGGCTGCGGGCAGTCGATCCGCTCGGCCTCGACCGAGCCGTCCGCCGCGAGGGCGACCAGCCACATGGTCTTGCGGTGGGTGGCCTCGGAGAAGGAGTAGGCGAGCGGCGAGCCGCTGTAGCGCAGGTGCGGGGCGAGCGTCTGGCAGCCGTGCAGGTGGCCCAGCGCGGCGTAGTGCACGCCGTCGAAGACGGACGCGGGGACGGCCGCGACGCCGCCGACCGCGATGTCCCGCTCGCTGTCGCTGGGTGCGCCGCCGGTGACGAAGGCGTGCGCCAGCACCACCGACCGGGTGCCCTCGGGGCGGGTCGCGAGGTCGGCCCGGACGGCGTCCATCGCCGCCCCGAGCACCGACGCGTGGCCGCCGCGCGCCAGCCCGAAGCGCTCGCGGACCAGCGTCGGCTCCAGATAGGGCAGTCCGTAGACGGCGACCGGCCCGTGCTCGTCGGACAGCAGGACGGGCACCGCACACTCGCCCGGGTCCGTCCGCAGGTGGACGCCGGCCCGGCCGATCAGGCCCGCGCCCACCCCCAGGCGGCGGGCCGAGTCGTGGTTGCCGCTGATGAACACCGTCGGCACACCCAGGTCGGCCAGCCGGTGCAGCACGTCGTCGAACAGGGCGACCGCCTCCAGACCGGGCAGGGCCCGGTCGTACACGTCGCCGGCGACGAGCACGGCGTCCACGCGCTCGGCCCGGACCACCGCCACGAGGTGGTCCAGGAAGGCGCGCTGGGCGTCGTGCAGGCTCTCCCGGTGGAAGGAGCGCCCGAGATGCCAGTCGGAGGTATGCAGCAGTCGCATGGTCCCCGACCATAACGTCCGGCACCGACAACGCGGGCCGGACCGGGATTCCCACCCGTCCGCGGGGCCTCCCGGGCGGTTGCTCAGGGTGGATTGTCAGTGACGGTGTGTATGTTCTCGATCGCCGGCCGCTTCGGGTCCCGGGGCGGCGCGGTACGAGCCCCTGGGAGGAACCATGTCCGTGCAGTTCCCGTTCTTCGACGGCTGTGAGGTCCGTGAGGTCCGCGAGGTCAGAGAGGTCCGTGAGGTCCGTGAGGCCGTCGCGTCCGGTGTCCGCGCGTCCGGTGTCCCCGAGCCCGCGGGGCGGGTCGGGCGGGGCCGGCGCCCGGCGCACGCCCGGGCGGGGCAGCGGCCGGGGCCGGGCGGTCCGTCCGCCGGAGGGCCGCCGGGTGGTCCGCCCGGTGGCCCTCCGTCCGGCGGCCGGCTCCCGGGCGGTCGGGCGGGTGGTCGGGCGGCCGGTGGTGGAGGCGGCGCCGGAGCCCGGCCCCGGCGACGGGGTGGCTCGCGCGGTACGCCGCCGCCGCAGCCGGTGGCGCTCGCGCTGGCCGTCCGCGCCGCCGACTTCGCCGAGCTGGCCCGGCACGGCCTGTTCGGCTCCCTCGCCTTCCGGGAGTACCTGCGGCGGACGGAGGCCGGGCTCCGGGCGCTGCGCGGGCAGGGCGTCGAGGTGCACCTGCGGGTGTTCGAGCCGGCCGACTACGAGGACTACTGCGAGGCGTTCGGCCTCGATCCCGGGTCGGCGGGCGCGCGCGTCGCGTACGCGGCCGACCCGGAGCTGGCCGGCGAGCCCTTCGTCTACGGCGGCGAGCGGCTGACCGAGCTGCTGCCGGTGCTGGCCGACGACCACCGGGCCCGGGTGCGGATCTCGATCGCCTGCGCCGCGCTGCTGGACGCGGTCGGCGACGATCCGTCCGGGCACGCGCGGCTGGTGGCCGTGATGCACCACGTCACCTCGGTCTACCTGGCCCTGGCCGAGGGCGCCGGGGAGGGCGGCCACCTGCTGACCCTGCGCTGCCACGGCCCCGAGGACGGCGAGCACCTCACCGCGGCGGCGGACGTGCGCACCGACGGCGGGCATCTCTTCGTCGGAGGCCGGGACGCCGAGGCGTTCTGCGCGACCCTGGCGGCCGGGGTGGCCCTCGGCGGCGCGGGCGCGCTCCTGCTGCACGCGGCCCCTCCGACGCCCGGTGGCCAGGTGGTGCGCGGCTGGGCCCTGGCGGCCGGCCGGTTGCGGCCGATGGCCGTCCGGGAGGTCGTCGACGCACTCGCCGACGATGCCGCCCTGGGCGTGCCCTTCCCGCCCGGGGCCGTTCCGCTGCCGGGCTTCCCGCTGCCCGCGCCGCCGGGGGCGCCGTCGTCGTCGGACGCGGAGCCGTGGCCCGGCGGGGCGTCGTCGGGCCCCGGCGACCTGGGCCCGGAGGGGGGTGAGTCGCTGCGCTGAGCACCCGGGTGAGGTCTCCGTGTCCACCAAGCGGCGCTGGGGACTGTTCATCGACCGCCTGTTCGGGGAAGATTTCGGGGAAGATCAACAGGAGAAGCGTGCGGTGCCCCACACCGCCGCCTCCCACCGCTCCGCCCTGTACCGCGCACGCAGGTCCTCCCCGCGCACCGCCGGTCCGGCGAGCCCGACACCGAAAGGGGGACGCATGAGCCGGATCGAGTACAGCGCGGAGATCGCCGAGCTGCTGGGCAAGGTGCGGCGGCGTCCCACGGCGGGCTGGCCGTGGCGGCCGGGCGAGCGGGTGCCGGCCGGGCTGCCGGTGAAGCAGTCGTGGGGCTGGCTGTTCGCGCCCGACGGCCGGGTGCTGACCCTGATCAACCCCAAGGACGGCATCGTCTCGCTCCCGGGCGGCTCGCTGGAGCCCGAGGACGACGGCGACCCGGGCTCCGCGCTGGCCCGCGAGGCGGCCGAGGAGGCCCAGGCGGCGATCGGCACGCCGTACTACCTCGGCTACCTCTACGACCGGGTCGGTTCGGCGAACGGCGGGCACGAGTGTGCCCGGGTCCGGATGGCCGCGGCGCTGCGGGCCGTCGGCCCCAGCGCGGCGGATCCGGCCTCGGGCCGGCACTACCGGCGGCTGCTGGTCGCTCCCGGCCTCGCGGTCGAGCTGCTCGGCTGGGGCGGGCCCGGCCTTCGCCAGGCGCGGGCGGCGGTCGCGGCCGGCGCCCGGTGGCTCGGGGTGCCCACGGCCGCCAACGAGGCGATCGAGGAGTTGCCGGTCGAGGGCTGCGAGGTCTTCCCCGGCGCGGTTCACCCCGGACCGGGTGCGGTCCTTCCGAGCCCCGGCGCCGGTCACCGCCCGGGTGGGGAGTGAAAGGGTGACGGTGCCGGATCCGGTGGGGCTCTTCCATCACGTCGAGCTCTGGGTGGACGACCTCGCCACCGCCGAGGCGCAGTGGTCCCCCGTGCTGCTCGCCCTCGGCTGCGAGCCGTTCCAGCACTGGCCCCGGGGCCGTAGCTGGCGCCTGGGGTCCGCCTATCTGGTGATCGAGCAGTCGTCCGCGCTGCTGCCGGGCGGCCATCAGCGCCTGCGCGCCGGGCTCAACCACCTCGCCGTGCACGGGTCGCGCTCGGCGGTGGCCGCCGCGCTCGCGGCGGGGTGGGCGGTCCGGGTGGACACCGGCGAGGCGGTGCACCTGATCGACGGTCAGGGCTTCGAACTGGAGATCGTCTGCGCGGTGGCTCAGAGTGCTCCCGCGACGTCCGCTGCTCCGTCGCAGGCTCCGGACTTCGCTCCCGCCCCGGATCCTGGCGCCGACGCGGATCCTGGTGCCGACACGGGTGGGTGACGGCCCGTCGGCCTCACGCCCGTCCCCCCGAACGGGGTATCGGCCACCGGCCCGGCCCGACGGCGCCGCCGGGGCCTGACCAGCGCACTTCCCGTATCACGCGGGGAAGTTCACTCCACCGTCGTCGGACGGACCGTCAATTGCCTTGGCATGACCACTTCCCGTGGTGGCTACTGCCTGGTATCACAGGTGTGACTCACGTCACTTCCTGGAGGTGCCATGCTACGCCCCACCCGTGCCATGTCCCTGGCCGCCCTCGCGGTCCTCCTCACGCTGACCACGCTCTTCACCGCCACATCCGCCAGTGCCGCCGGCATCAACTACGTCGCCCTGGGGGACTCCTACGCGTCCGGTCTCGGGGCCGGCAGCTACACGGCCGACAGCGGTAGCTGCAAGCGCAGCACCAACGCCTACCCGTACCTCTGGAAGAACGCGCACGCGCCGTCCTCCTTCTCCTTCGTCGCCTGCTCCGGCGCCAGAACCGGTGATGTGCTCAACAACCAGCTCTCGGCGTTGAACTCCGGCACCACGCTCGTCAGCATCAGCGTCGGCGGCAATGACGCGGGCTTCGCCAGCACCATGCAGACCTGTGTGCTGGACTCGGAGAGCGCCTGCCTCAACGCCGTCGCCACCGCGAAGGCCTACGCCACCGGCACCCTCCCCGGCCAGCTCGACCAGGTCTACGCGGCCATCCACGCCAAGGCGCCCAACGCCCGCGTGGTGGTGCTGGGCTACCCCCACCTCTACAAGATCGGCGGCAGCTGCATCTTCGGCATCGGTGACACCAAGCGTGCCGCGATCAACGGCGCGGCCGACACGCTCGACGGTGTCATCGCGAAGCGGGCCGCCGATGCCGGCTTCGCGTTCGGCGACGTCCGGAGCGCCTTCACCGAGCACGAGATCTGTGGTTCCCAGACCACTTGGCTGAACAGCACCACCCTGCCCGTGGAGGAGAGCTACCACCCGAAGGCCGTCGGCCAGTCGGGCGGCTACCTCCCGGTGTTCTCCGCGCAGGTGTAACCGGCGCGGTACCCGGGCGCCGGCCGGTCCCGTCCACCTCCGTGGCGGGGCCGGCCGGCGCAGTGGTCCCACCGCCGGGCTCACCGCCGGGCTCACCGCCCCGGGCTCACCGCGTCGGCGGGAACGGGACGCCGGCGAGCACCGGCAGCAACGCCTCCTCCTCGTAGGCCAGGTGAGCCTCCAGCTCGGTCGACATCCGGGTCAGCTCCGCCCGGAACCGCTGCGGATCGGCCGCCCCGATCCCGGACAGCAGGGCCACCAGTTCGTCCTTGATCCGGCCGACCACCCGGTGCTCCTCGCCCAGCCGGTCCAGCGTCTCGCGCAGCTGCGGGTGGCTCCGGGCCAGGGCGGGGAAGATCGCGGCGTCCTCACCGGTGTGATGGTGGGTCAGCCCCTCGCAGAACGCGAGGCAGTGCTGGCGCACCTGCAGCCCGAGGCCGGGCGGGCGGCCGTCCCCCGGCTGCCCGTCGGCGAAGTACGCGTCGACCTCCGCCCGCACGTGCCGCAGCTGGCCGCGCAGCCAGGTGTGCACCTCCAGCAGCTTGTCCGCGAGGTCGGCCACCTGGCGCGGCTCGGCCGTGTCCTGTTCCAGTACCACCACCGGCAGCACCCGCGTGGTGTGCGCCTGGTAGTCGCCGTAACCCGGTGCGGCCCGGACCGCCGCCTCGAACAGCTTGTCCCGCCGGGCGCCCTCGGCCGGCACCGCGATCGCCTCGAACACCTCGGTGCCGAGTTCCACCCGCACCACGGGGTGAGCCAGCAGATCGCGGTACCACTGCGGGTGGTCCGGCGCCCCGGCCGCAGACGCGACGACCAGCAGCAGACCGTCCGCGCGGATGTATCCGAGCGGCACCGTGTGCGCCTGCCCGGTCCGCGCGCCGGTGGTGGTCAGCAGCAGCAGGTCACCGCCCTCGAAGGGGCCGCCGACCCGCCCGGCGTTGGCACGGAATTCCTCGATGATCGTTTGATTGAAAGACATGGGCATACGCCTGTGGATTCTCCGGAACACGGGGAGTGAAGGCCACAGCGGCGCACCGGCTCGGACGCGGCAGGCAGCAAGGACGAAGCGAGCGCGCGGGCACCGCCGCAGCCACTTGCGTCAGATCAGGGGAGCGGAGTAAGAACTCATCGCGCATCGTCCCTCGGTGAAAGGTGCTCGCGCGGTCGCCGGCCGGCCCGGTTCTCTTTGGCCGACACCGCGCTGCACGCCCTCATTGAAGCCACCTGCTCCGCAATCTGTCAACGAGCGGGAACGGGCTTGAGCGGCTCGTCGGGGGTAGCCGGTCGGACCCGGGGGACAAGGCGGTGCGCCGTCGACCGAGCTGATCGGCCGGCGGCGCACCGGGGGCGGTCAGTGCAGGTAGGAGGTCAGGCCGGCGGGGGTCAGGCCGGCTGCGGTGGCGGCGGCGAGGGCGCGCTGGAGGTCTCCGGCGAGGGTGTCCGTCCAGTGGAGCAGCACGACGTCGCCGGGGGAGAGGGTGCCCTCGTGCCAGATGGTGGAGGCGCCCCAGCTGAAGTCGGCGTCGGCGGTCAGTACGGTGCGGATGCCGCAGTTGGCGGCGGCCTGCAGGGTGTCGGCGTTCCAGGTGAAGTACGGCGGGCGGAAGACGGTCGGGGCGGTGCCGAAGGTGCGGGTCAGGGCGTCGCGGGCGTCGCAGATCTCGACCTGCTGCGCGGCGGGGGAGAGCGTGGTCAGGTCCGGGTGGGAGACGCTGTGGTCCTGGACGGAGGAGCCGGGGACGGCGGTGACGCGCCGGAAGAAGTCCGGGTCGGTGGCGGCCGGCATCGGCAGCGGGAAGGCGGTGATCGGCAGCTGGTGGTCGGCGATGAACCGCTCCGCCTCGGGGGTGCGCTGCCAGCCGTCGTCCACGGTGAAGAAGACGACCCGGTCGCTGGTCGCCACCGTGCCGGCGGCGGTCGCGGGGGCGGCGGCCGGGCCGTCGACGCGGACGTCGTCGACGGCGAACGGGCCCTGCTGGTACCAGCCGTGGACGTACAGCCGCACGGTGCGCGCGGTGGGTCCGGTGGTGAAGCGGGCGGTGAGCTTCTGCCAGCCGCCGTTGGTGTTCTCCGTCCAGGCGGGGGCGACGTCACGGCCGGTGCCGGTGGCGCCGAGGTGGACGAACGCGCCGCGCACCCAGGCCGAGGCGGTGTAGGTGGTGTTGGGCTGGACCGAGACGGTCTGCGCGCACTCGCCGTTGGAGTCGTCGCCCGCCGGGGTGACGGCGAGGGCGGAGCCGCCGGAGTGCGGGGCGGTGGTGGTGACGCCCGCCTCGGCGGGGCCGCCGGTGCAGTGCCAGCCGGGGACGCTGCCCCAGTCGGCGAGCGAGGAGGCGGGGATCTCGAAGCCCGGGTTGGTGGCCAGGTTGACGGTGGGCGCCGCGGGCGCGCCGGGCGTGGGCTCGGCGGAGGCCGGCGCCGCGAGGCCGCAGACGGCGAGCAGCGTGCAGGCGGCCAGCGCCGACAGGCGCGAGGACATGGACACGTGAGACTCCTGCGTGGGGGCAGTGGGAACACACCCGTGGGGAGGGTGTGTGGAACGGGGTGGAGCGCTCCCCGAGGGGGTGGGAGCCGTCGGCGTGCCGCACTCGGACCGAGGCAAAACAATGGACTGGACCACTCGGATCGTCAAGGGAGTGGCGAGCCGCGGACGGGGCGTGCACCGTGCCGGGAAAGGGACAAGACGCACCGTCAGGTGGTGTAGAGCTCCTCGATGTCCGGCCGGTAGTACTCGGTGATCGCCGATCGTCGCAGTTTCAGCGAGGGCGTCAGCAGCCCCTGGTCGACGCCGAACTCGCGGGGCAGCAGGCGGAACGCGCGGATCGACTCGGCGCGCGAGACGGCGGTGTTCGCCGCGGCCACCGCCCGCTGGATCTCCGCGTGCAGCTGTTCGTCGGAGAGCACCGCCCACGGGTCCAGCTGCTCCCGCCCGTGCGACTTCAGCCAGTGCGCCAGTGCCGGCGGGTCGAGCGTGATCAGCGCGGCCACGTACGGGCGGTCGTCGCCGACCACCAGGCACTGCGAGACCAGCGGGTGCGACTGCACCCGTTCCTCCAGCGTGGCCGGGGCGAGGTTCTTGCCGCTGCTGGTGACGATCAGGTCCTTCTTGCGCCCGGTGAGGGTGAGGTAGCCGTCCTCATCCAGCCGGCCGAGGTCCCCGGTGCCGAACCAGCCGTCGTACAACGATTCCTCGGTGCACTCCGGGTGGTTGAGGTAGCCGCCGAAGACGCCGGCGCCGCGGACCCACACCTCGCCGTCGTCGGCGATGGCCACCGAGGCGCCGGGCACCGGCCGGCCGACCGTGCCCAGCTTCGGCCGGCCGGCCGGGTTGGCGGTGATCGCGGCGGAGGTCTCGGTCAGGCCGTAGCCCTCGTACAGGTCGAGGCCGATGCCGGTGAAGAACAGGGCGAGGTCCCGGTTGAGGGTCGAGCCGCCGCACATCACGCCCCGCACCCGGCCGCCGAGCACGGCCCGCAGCCGCTGGTAGACGGTCCGCTCGTACGCCAGGTGCCGCAGTCGCAGGCGGGGGCCGGGGCCGGGGCCGCTGCCCAGCGCGCGCTGCTCGCGGGCGGTCGCCCACTCGACGGCCACCTGCCGGGCCTGCTCGAAGAGTTCGCCGCGCCCGGCCTCCTCGGCCGCCCGCCGAACCTGCTGGAAGACCTTGTCGAAGACGTAGGGGACGAGGTGCAGGAAGGTCGGCTGGTAGGAGGCGAGCGCGGGCAGCAGGGCCTCGGTGGAGACCTCGGGGATGTGCCCGATCCGGAAGCCGCCGCGGATCGCCGCGATCTGCACCATCCGGCCGTAGACGTGCGCCAGCGGGAGGAAGAGCAGTGTGGACGGCTGGCCGCCGCCGGTGTCCGCGAAGACCTCGGCCCAGCCGTCGAGCAGGGCGTCGGCCGCCGAGGCCAGATTGGCGTGGGTGAGCAGGCAGCCCTTGGGCCGACCGGTGGTGCCGGAGGTGTAGACGACGGTGGCGACGTTCTCGGCCGAGACGCCGAGCCGCTGGCGGTGCACGAGCGAGTCGGGCACCCCGCGCCCGTCCTCCGTGATCGCGGCGACGCAGCCCCGGTCCAGCTGCCAGATGCCGGTGAGGTCGGGCAGCGCGTCGCAGACCGCGCCGACCGTCATGGCGTGGTCCTCGTCCTCGACCAGGCAGGCCACCGCCTGGGTCTCGGCAAGGATCCAGCGGACCTGCTCGGGCGCCGCGGTGGGGTAGATCGGGACGGTGATCGCGCCGATCGACCAGAGCGCGTAGTCGAACAGCGTCCACTCGTAGCGGGTGCGGGACATCAGCGCGACCCGGTCGCCGTACCGGACGCCCCGGGTCAGCAGGCCCTTGGCCAGCGCCAGCACCTCGTCCCGGAAGGCGGTCGCGGTGACCTCGTGCCACTGCGGGTCACCGTCCACCCGGCGGGCCAACTGGACCAGGTCGGACGTGCGTTCGGCGGTGTCGTAGAGCGAGTCGGCCAGCCCGCCGGTGGCCGGGGGCCCGGCCGGCGCGGGGGAGGTGAACTCGCGCACATTGCCCCCGATCCCGTTGTGGCCCCTGCCTGCCGGGCCCGTACGGGCGTCCGGATCGGCGGCGCGCTGAACGGTCGGGCAGGTGGAGCGAAACTATCGGATTGCTCTGTCACTGCCCAGGGTTGTGACCGTGGCGCGACGAGATCGGCACCTGCCCGTGTGGAAAGTGCCGTAACGGGGGATGGCTGGGAGGGGTGCCCAAGGGGTGAATCCGGGATGTCCGGGATGATTCGGACATGATCGGGGCGGGGGTGGGGAGAGGGCGGGTTCGACCCTCGAACGAGTGGTCAGGGCGTAGTAGGCTCTCGCAGACCTGCGGCCGGGGCCTTCCGGCCGGGCCTGCTCCAACCCTCGAAAACCCCGAACGAAACCCCGCGGGAACACCACCCCGCAGGGCCCGCAGAACCCCGCACCGCCGCCCTACCGCCACCACCCGCCCCGTCTCTGCCGACCGTCCCTTCGAACCGCTCCCCGTCCGCGCCTGGCACTTCCCGACCGAGGACTCCATGCGTCTGCGCAGCAGCTCGATCCGCGCGAAGATCATCGCGCTGCTCCTGGTGCCCATCGTCGCGCTCACCGCCCTGTGGGTGTACGCGACCCTCGCCACCACCGGAGACGTCTGGAGCCAGCTGGCGGTCAGCAGTACGTACAGGGAGTTCGGCAAGCCGGTCGACCAGTACGCCTACGACCTGCAGAACGAGCGCCGCGCCGCCGTCCAGCGGCTGGCCGATCCGGCTTCGCAGGCCGCCCGGGACGCCTTCGAGCGGGCCCAGGCCGTCACCGACCGGGACCTCGCGGTGCTGCGGGAGAAGAAGACCGGGGACGGCGGCAAGCTCGACACGGCGCAGCGCGGCCGGTACCTGCAGATCCTCGCGGCCGCCGACCAGCTGACCCCGCTGCGCAGCCAGATCAGCCGCTCCTCGCTCAACTGGGAGTTCGCGCTCGGCCAGTACGGCGACCTGGTCAAGCCCACCTTCGGCTTCCGGTCCGCCTTCGTCGCCCGCCAGAGCGGCCAGCTGCCCCGTCAGGGGACGATCCTGATCGAGCTGGCCCGGGCCCGCGAGTACCTCTCCCAGGAGGACGCGGCGATGGAGGGCCTGCGCACCGCCCCCGGCCGGCCCACCGCCGAGCAGTACCAGGTCGCGCTGGACGCCCTGCACAACCAGCAGGCGCTGTTCACCGTCTACATCGCCGAGCTCGACCCGGTCGACCAGAGCGACTACATCGCGCTGCGCGGCGGCGAGGCCTGGGCGGCGCTGTCCCGGGCCGAGGCCGACTTCGTGGGCGCGGGCGGGCCGGAGCGGGTGGTCCAGGCGATCAACGGCGACTCCTGGCGGGAGACCGCCGACCGGGCGCTGGGCGACCTCGCCGCGATCAACACCCGGCTGGCGGGCGCGATCGGCGACCGCGAGCGCTCGTACGCGATCGGGCTGCTCTGGCGCGGCGGCATCGCCGGTGCGATCGGTCTGGTCGCCGTGGTGCTGTCGGTGATGATCTCCTACCGAATAGGCCGGGGCCTGGCCCGCGAGCTGATCGGCCTGCGCAACGCCGCCAACGAGCTGGCCGGCACCCGGCTGCCCTCGGTGATGCTGAGGCTGCGCCGGGGCGAGGCGGTGGACGTCGCGACCGAGGCGCCGGAGCTGCAGTTCGGCCCGGCCGAGATCGGCCAGGTCGGGCGGGCGATCAACGCCGTCCAGCGGGCCGCCGTCGAGGCGGCCGTCGAACAGGCCGATCTGCGGCGCGGGGTCTCGGCCGTCTTCGTGAACCTGGCCCGCCGCAGCCAGGTGCTGCTGCACCGCCAGCTGACGCTGCTGGACACCATGGAGCGCCGCACCGAGGATCCGGCGGAGCTGGAGGACCTCTTCAAGGTCGACCACCTCACCACCCGCATGCGCCGCCACGCCGAAGGCCTGATCATCCTGGCGGGGGGCTCCCCGGGGCGGGCCTGGCGCAAGCCGGTGCGGATGGTGGACGTGGTCCGCGCCGCCGTCGGCGAGGTGGAGGACTACGCCCGGGTGATCGTCCGGCCGTTCCCCGGCACCGGGCTGCTCGGCAGTGCGGTCGCGGACGTCACCCACCTGGTCGCCGAACTGGTCGAGAACGCCGCCGTCTACTCCCCGCCGAGCACCCAGGTGACCGTCCAGGGCGAGGTGGTGGCGCACGGATTCGCGCTGGAGATCGACGACCGGGGGCTCGGGCTGAGCGAGCAGGCGCTCGCCGAGATCAACGAACGCCTCGCGGTGGAGCAGGAGTTCGACCTCGCGGACACCGACCGCCTGGGCCTGTTCGTGGTCAGCCGGCTGGCCCGGCGGCACGGCATCCGGGTCCACCTGCGGCCGTCGCCGTACGGGGGGACGACCGCGGTGGTGCTGATCCCGCGCGAGCTGCTGGCGGACGCGTCGGACGGGTCGGCGGCGGCCGGGGCGGCGCCCGGTCGGCGTGCGGTGCCGGCCCGGCACGGTGAGCGCGACCTGGCCGTGGTGCCCGCGCCGGGCGACTCGGGCACCAGGGGCGGGGCCGACGTGAGCGGTACGGCCGACGGCGGGGCCGGGGCCGGGGTGGAGAGCCGCCGGGCCGGCGGGACGCAGTCCGACCAGGGCGGACGGCACCGGGGGAGCGGTGGCCCGCGTCCCTCGGCGCCCGAAACGGCCCGTACCCCGGGCGGTCTGCCGCGCCGGGCCCGGAACAGGAGCGGGCCCACGCCGGTGACGGCGTCGCCCGACGAGGACGTCCGGGGCTCCGGCCGCCACCGCCGGGAGGGCCTGGCCGCGTCGGTGGCCGCCGAGGCCGGCTCGCCGGACGTCGTCGCCCGCCGTCGGGACGGCGCTGCCGCCGACACCACGGGCAGCACGCCGGTCGAGCGGCCGCAGCAGGCCGCGCGGGCCGCCGAGCCGCTGCCGGCCGTGCGGGCCGCCGAGCAGTCGCGGCCGACCGGCCGGCGCCCCGACGGGCCCGGCCCGCTGCCGCGCCGCGTCCGGCAGGCCAGCCTCGCGCCCCAGCTCAGGGAGCGCGCCGTCCAGCAGCCCGAGCGGCCCGCTGCCGAGACCCTCCGCGAGCGCTCGCCGGAGGAGGCGCGGGCGACGTTCGCCTCCTTCCAGCGCGGCTTCACCCGGGGGCGCGGATCCGCCGCCCCGGCGCCGACCCCGCCCGCCGGCGTGCCCGGCCGCCAGCCGTCGGACCAGACCCGTCGCGCGATCACCCCGGCGCCGGCTCCCGCTGCCCTGTCCGCCCCGCCGCCCGGCGACCGGGCCCCGCTCGCGCGCCGGGTGCCGGGCGGCCCGCTCGCCCCGCGCGCCACAGAGACAACACCCTCAACACCCGCAGTACAGGCACCACCCGCACCACCCGCTCCAGCGGAAGGAAGAGATTCATGACCACTTCGACGCAGTCGTCCGGGGACCTCAACTGGCTTCTCGACGATCTCGTGGGGCGCGTCGCGGCCCTGCGGCACGCGGTGATCCTGTCCAGCGACGGACTGGCCACCGGGGCCTCCCGCGACCTCGACCGCGAGGACGCCGAGCACCTGGCCGCCGTCGCGGCCGGCTTCCACAGCCTGGCCAAGGGCGCCGGCGGGCACTTCAAGGTCGGCGGCGTCCGCCAGACCATGGTCGAGCTGGACGAGGCCTTCCTCTTCATCACCGCGGCCGGCGACGGCAGCTGCCTGGCGGTGCTGAGCGAGGCCGAGGCCGACATCGGCCAGATCGCCTACGAGATGGCCCTGCTGGTCAAGCGGGTCGGCGAGCACATGGCCGCCGAGCCGCGCACCGAAGCCGCCCCGCCGGGGAGATGAGCGGTTCGATGGCGGAGGAGGAGGCGGAGCTGGAACAGGGGGACCTGGTCGGGGACGAGTCCGAGGTCGACCTGTTCCAGCCGCGCACCCCGGTCGACGACCGGTGGTTCGACGACGACGCCGGCCCGGTGGTGCGGCTGTACTCGATGACCCGGGGTCGCACCCGTCCGGTCGAGGACGGTCTGTTCGACCTGATCTCACTGATCACCGCCGCCGAACCCGCGCCGCAGGCCGGGGCCGTGCCCGCGCCCGTGCTCGACCCGGAGCACCAGACCCTCCTGGACTGGTGCCGCCGCGAGCCGCTGTCCGTCGCCGAGCTCGGCTCCTACACCGACCTGCCGGTCAGTGTGGTCCGCGTGCTGCTCGGCGATCTGTACGACGCCGAGCTGATCAGCGTCACCCGACCCGTTCCGCTCGCCGAGCTGCCGGACGAGCGCCTGCTGCGAGACGTGATCGATGGACTCCGTGCGCTCTGACCACCATGAGAACGCCGCCGCCGGTGCCACGGCCAACGACCCGCGCTGGCGCGGTGGTCCGGCGGCCGCGGTGAAGATCCTGGTCGCGGGCGGCTTCGGCGCGGGCAAGACCACGCTGGTCGGCGCGGTCAGCGAGATCCGCCCGCTGCGCACCGAGGAGGAGCTGAGCGAACTCGGCCGCCCGGTGGACGACACGGCGGGGGTGGAGGCCAAACGGACCACCACCGTGGCGATGGACTTCGGCCGGATCGACCTGCGCGCCGGGCTCGCGCTCTACCTGTTCGGTACCCCGGGCCAGGACCGGTTCTGGTTCGTCTGGGACGAGCTGGCGCGTGGCGCGCTCGGTGCGGTGGTACTCGCCGACACCCGCCGACTGGCGGACTGCTTCCCCTCGGTGGACTTCTTCGAGCAGCGCGGCATCCCCTTCGTGGTGGCCGTGAACTGCTTCGACGGCACCGAGCTGTTCGCCGTGGAGGAGGTCCGGGACGCCCTCGATCTGGACCCGGGGATCCCGGTGCTGCTCTGTGACGCCCGCCGGCGCGAGGACGGCAAGGACGTGCTGGTCGCCCTGGTCGAGCACGCCGGTGCGCGGCGCCGGCGCACCCCGGGGCGGGCCTGACCGGCGCGGCGCCGACGAACCGACGTCTCATTCGGGCGTCCGCATGCCGGACGGACGGCGGGCGGAAGGTTGCCTTGAGCCGGTCCGGCGTGGAAGGCTCTGGGACGAAGGCCGCCCGGCCCTGCCGTCGGGACGCCTCGGAGCACACCGGAACGCCGCAGGTACCGCCGCGGCGCACCACGGGCGCGGCCGCGCGCAGTCGTGTTCAGGACCAGGGGGAGGGCAGTACCGTGACCGTCGACCACCGCCGCGCCGTCGCCGAGCCCGCCCCGGTCACACCGGCCCTGACGATCCGCCGGTACATCGACCAGGCGCTGATCTGCAGCGCCTGCTGTCGTGGCGGATCGGCCCGCCCCCGGTAGTCCGACGGATCTCCCGGCCCGACCCGCCTGCCACGGCTGTCGCGCCATGTTCTGACCGTCCGTCAACTCGTCGACCCGGTCGCACCGGACGCCCTGTCCGGCGTGTTCCCGTTGCCCGGACCCGCTTCGCGGAGAGCACCAGTGAACCTCGCCCGCCCCACCTCCACCCCCGCTGCCGCCGAGCCCGTCGGCGCGCCGGGAGCGTCGCACCGAGCGCGGTGCAACGGTCCGTTCACATGGTTCAATAGGCGCATGAGCAACGTCGTGGACAGCAGCCGAGGTCACCTCGACCTCGAGCCGTTCTGGCCGTCCCGGCAGCCGCACCTGTTCGACCAGACGTGTCCGGGTTCGCCCAGCGCGTCCCGGCTCTCCGCCCGCTGACCTCGGTTCAGCCTCCGGCGGTACGCCCGGTCGACGCGCAGACGACTCCACCCCGTCCGTCACGCGCGAAATGAGCGGCACCATGTCTTCTTCCTCCACGGCCACCCTTCCCCTGCCCGCCGCGACCCCGCACCTGCGCGCGGTCCGCTCCGTTCCCTCGAACGCCGAACGATGGCACGGCGGGACGATCCCGCAGCACTCCGCCGCCCCGCAGCGCCAGGCGGCCCCGCAGTACCCGGGCGCCGGCCAGGCCCCGTCGCACGTCCTGACGCACGCCCCGGCCCCGGCGCCGCAGACCGGCCAGGTCGTACCGCCGCCGCAGGCGCTGCTCGCGGCGCTGCCGGAGGGGGCCACCGTGGTGGCCGCGCTCCCGCAGGGCTCGCTGCCGCAGGCTCTGCTCGCCCAGTACGGCGCGCAGTTCGGCGGTGCGGCCGGTCACCCGATGGTCGGCTACCTGGTGCTGGTGCCCGCTGAGAGCGGTGGGCCGTTCGGTGGGGCCGTTCCCGCGGCTGCCGTCCAGAACGGCCCGGGTCCGGCCGCGCACGCGCAGGCCGCCCAGGGGCAGGGCCGGGCCCAGGACCGGCTCCAGGGTCGGGTCGAGGCGCAGGTGGCGGCGCCGGCCGCCGTCCGTCCGGTCCGGCCCGCCGGTCACGGCATCGCCGTCGACGTCGAGCGCCGCAACGCCTACGTCGACGGGCGGCTGCTCGACCTCACCTACCTGGAGTTCGAGCTGCTGGCACACCTGACCGAGCACCCGCAGCGGGTGCACACCCGTGACCACCTGGTCTCCGCCGTCTGGGGCTACGGCCACGTCGGCGACGGCCGCACGGTTGACGTGCACGTGGCGCGCCTGCGCCGCAAGCTCGGCGCGGCCTACCGGGACAGCATCGTGACGGTCCGCCGGGTGGGCTACAAGTACACGCCGGTGGCGTGATCCGCCGCCGATTCCCATGGTGCGGGCCGGGCGTTCCTCCGAACGCCCGGCCCGCAGCCGTGTGGTGACCTCTCGTCGGTTCTGCCGGGTCGGGAGGCAGCAGCAGGACGGCGAGTGCGGCCGCGCAGGTCCGCGCGTGCCCGAGGAGTTGGAGAGCCATCCGGATCTCCGACCCGGGGCGAGCCTGGGCCGCGCCGGCCCCGGTACCGCGGTGGGCGGCTCGACCGTCCGGGCCGTCGAGCGCCTCCGGGAGTTCGAGTCGCTCGGCGTGGACACCTTCGTCCTCTCCGGCGAGTCGCTGCTCGAAGAGGCCCACCGGGTCGCCGGGGCGGTGCTACCCGCGCTCGGCGTCGGCCGCCGCCAGCGGATAGCGGAAGGTCCCCGGCAGGAGGGGGAACGGCACGGGCGAGGTCAGCGCCAGTTGCCGGGCGAAGCGCGCCAGGGTGCGCAGGAGGATCGTCCGCACGGGGACTCCCGGGGTCTCGAAGGACGTGTGCGGACGGTACAACGCCCGAAGTCCCGGCAGGTCACGCGGTGCGGCCCGAGACGGCTCGGCACACACCGGACGACCTGCCGGGGCGGGGCGGTTCAGCGGCTGAGCGCGTCGATCTCCGCCAGCTCCTCGGCGGTCAGCGGGCCGCCGTTCAGCGCGTCGATGTTCTGGTCGAGCTGGGCCACGCTGCTCGCGCCGATGATCACCGACACCACCCGGTCGTCCCGCAGGACCCAGGAGAGGGCCAGCTGGGCGAGGGTCTGCCCGCGCCGCTCCGCCACCTTGGCGAGCGAGCGCAACTGCTCCAGCTTCGGACCGGTCAGCGCCTCCTCCTTCAGGAACCGCCCGACCGACATCCGCGACCCGGCCGGCACGTCGCCGGAGAGGTAACGGTCCGTCAGTAGGCCCTGGGCGAGCGGGGAGTAGGCGATCAGGCTGGTCCGGGTGTCGCCCACCGCGTCCAGTACCCCCTCCTCCACGGAGCGGTTGAGGATCGAGTAGGCGGACTGGTTCAGCAGTACCGGGCTGCCCAGCTCGCGCAGGATCTCCACCGCCTCCCGGTGCTGCTCCGCCGGGTAGTTGGAGATCCCCGCGTAGAGGGCCTTCCCCGAGCGCACCGCCGCGTCCAGCGCGCCCATCGTCTCCTCGAGCGGGGTGTCCGGGTCGTAGCGGTGCGAGTAGAAGACGTCCACGTAGTCCAGGCCCATCCGGCCCAGTGACTGGTCCAGGCTGGCCAGCAGGTACTTGCGGCTGCCGCCGTTGCCGTACGGGCCGGGCCACATGTCCCAGCCCGCCTTGCTGGCGATGAACAGCTCGTCCCGGTAGGGGCGGAAGTCCTGCGCGAAGAGGTAGCCGAAGTTGCGCTCGGCGCTGCCGTACGGCGGGCCGTAGTTGTTCGCCAGGTCGAAGTGGGTGATGCCCCGGTCGAAGGCGCGGCGCAGTACCGCCCGCTGCACCTCCAGCGGTTGGGCGTCACCGAAGTTGTGCCACAGGCCGAGCGAGACGGCGGGCAGCTGGACGCCACTGCGGCCGGCCCGGCGGAAGGTCATCGAGGCGTAGCGGTCATCCGCGGCGAGGTACGTCATGCCGGACATCCTGCCAGGAATACCGCCCGGTCGAGCTCCGGCCCGTCCTGGATCCCGTCCGGGACGCCGAGGACCACGCGGTGGGACGCCGAGGGCCACGCGGTGCTCGGCCAACTCTCCGGCGGCCGAATCGAACTGATCGTCGGCAAGGGCGACGGCCCGCGCCACTTCGACCCGTTCGGACTGCCGGAGGAACGCCGGTGCGGCGCGGCGTACCGGGGGGCGGTGGTCACGCGGGGCCGTGGACCGGGGGACGGTGGTCACGCGGGGCCGTGGACCGCCGGGGCGGCCCACGGCCCACCCACGTCCGCAGGACCCGGCCGACATTCTGTACCTACTGGTATGTACAGCTGTACGTACCAGTAGGTACAGTGGCGGCATGGCAACCCAGGACCGCCTCATCGAGAGCACCCAGGAACTCCTCTGGGAACGCGGCTACGTCGGTACCAGCCCCAAGGCCATCCAGCAGCGCGCCGGCGTCGGCCAGGGCAGCATGTACCACCACTTCGCCGGCAAACCCGACCTCGCCGCCGCCGCCCTGCGCCGCAGCGCCGAGCAACTGCGTGCCCTCGCCGAGGCGGATCTGACCGCCCCCGGCACCGCCTACGAGCGGATCGCCGGCTATCTCGGCCGCGAGCGCGACGTGCTGCGCGGCTGCCGGATCGGCCGGATGGCGCAGGATCCGGACGTCGTCGCCGACCCGCAGCTGCGCGCCCCGGTCGAGGACACCTTCGACTGGCTGCGCGGCCGGCTCGCCGAGGTGATCGCGGAGGGTCAGGCCGCGGGTGAACTCACCCCCTCCGTCGACCCGGCCGACACCGCCGCCGCCGTGGTCGCCGTCGTCCAGGGCGGCTACGTGCTCGCCCGCGCGGCCGGGCGGGCCGAGCCCTTCGACCAGGCCGTCCGGGGCGCCCTGGGGCTGCTCGCCGCCTACCGCACCGACTGAGAGCCGCTCGGCCCGGCCTGCCCCAGCCCTTTCCGAAGCCCTCGCGAGGAGCCCGCCGTGCACGCGATGCAGTACGAGATCACCTTCCCCGCCGACTACGACATGGGGATCATCCACCGCCGGGTCGCCGCCAAGGGCCACCTGCTTGACGCCCACCCGGGCCTCGGCCTCAAGGCGTACCTGGTCCGCGAGTGCGGCCAGGACCTCTCGCCCGTCAACCAGTACGCCCCGTTCTATCTCTGGCGCACCCCCGAGGGCATGAACAGCTTCCTCTGGGGCCCGGGCTTCCGGGGCCTGAGCGCCGACTTCGGCCGCCCGGCCGTCCGGCACTGGCTCGGCGCCGGTCTGCGCCGCGGCACCGCGGACGGGGCCGCGGCGTCCGCCACCCGCCACCTCGAACGACTCCCGGAGGGCACCGACCCGGCCGAGGCCGTCGAGGCCGCGCTCGCGTCCCTGCCCGACGGCCCCGCCCTGCACACGGCCGCCGTGGCCGTCGACCCCGACCGCTGGGAGCTGCTGCGCGTCGCGCTCTGGAACGGCCCCGCGCCCGAGGCCGCCCCGGGCACCCGCTACCGGGTGCTGCACCTGTCCAGCCCCGAACTCGACCGGCTGCCCGCCGGCCGCCACTGGTGAAAGGACCACCACCCGCCATGAACCCCGCCTACCTCGTCCCCGCCCCGCTCGACCGCGCCGCCGGCTACGCGCTCCTCGGCGAACTGGCCGCACCGCAGACCCAGGCCGCCACCCTGCGCGGCCTGGACGAGCTGGCGCCCGGCTTCGCCGACTGGATCGTCACCAGCCTCTTCGGCGGCACCTACCAACGGCCCGGACTGGAGCTGCGGGACCGTCAGGTGGCCAACCTGGCCGCGCTCACCGCGCTCGGCGGGGTGGAGCCGCAGCTCGCCGACCACGTGCGCAACAGTCTGCGGGTCGGGCTGAGCCGGGCGGAGATCACCGAGGTGCTGGTCCACCTCGCGCCCTACGTCGGCGTGCCCAAGGCTCTGGCCGGCCTGCGGGTCGCCAGGGCCACCTTCGCCGAGGCGGACGCCGGCTCCACCGGGGCGGACGCGGGGAGCCGGGCCGCGTGACCGCCGCCGCTCCGGCCGGGGCGGACGCCACCGCTGCCGCCGCCACCCTTTCCGACACCACCGATACTGCCGTCGGCGGCGGGAGCGGCGTGATCCGCACCGTCCTCGGCGACCTCGACCCGGCCGAGTTCGGTGTCTGCGACGCCCACGACCACCTCTTCCTGCGCAGCCCCCGGCTGGCCGGCGAGGAGCTGGACGACCCGGTGGCCGCCGAGCAGGTGCTGCGGGACTTCGCGGCGGCCGGCGGCCGGGCACTGGTCCAGTGGACCCCGTACGGCATGGGCCGCGGCGCCTCGGCGCTCGCCGGACTCTCCCGGGCGACCGGCGTCCACCTGGTCGCGGCCACCGGCCTGCACCAGGCCGTCCACTACGACCCGGAGCTGCTCGCCGGGCTCTACGACGGGCTCGCCGAGCTGTTCACCGCCGAGCTGACCACCGGCCTGCGCGACGCGCCGCCCGGCGTCCGGGCCGGACTGATCAAGGTGGCGGGCGACTACCACGGCCTCGGCCGGCACACCCACCGGGTGCTGGCGGCCGCGGCCGAGGCGCATCACGCCACCGGCGCCCCGATCGCCGTCCACCACGAACTCGGGACCGCCGCGCCGGACGTCCTCGACCTGCTCTGCGGACGGTACGGCGTGCCGCCACGCCGGGTGATCCTCGGCCACCTCAACCGCCTGCCCGACCTGCGCCTGCACCGGCACCTCGCCGCCTCCGGCGCCTACCTGGCCCTGGACGGACCCTCCCGCGCCCACCACGCCACCGACCACCACCTCTTCGACACCGTCGCCGCACTGGTCGAGGCAGGCCACGCCGACCGGCTCCTCCTCGGCGGCGACACCACCACCCGCACCGCCCGCCACAGTCCCGGGCCCACCCATCTGCTCACCGTCCTCGGGCCGCGCCTCGACCGCGAGTTCGGGCCCGACCTGCGCCGGCGGGTTCTCGTCGGCAACCCCGCCGAGGCCCTGGCCGTCCCCCGGACCGCCAGCTGAGGGGCTCGGGTGGCCCGCCCGCGCGCCTGCTCCCGCGCGCGCAGGCCCGGCTCAGCCGCCCAGGGCCCGCAGGATCGGCTGGCCCAGGGCGCCGAGCCAGCCCGCCAGCGCGGAGAGCGGTCCGAGCAGCCCGGTACCGGCCGCGACGAGCGCACCCGCCGAGGTGAGCAGCCGGGTGATCCGGGTGAGCCGGCCCGCCACCGCCTCGCGATCCGGCTCCGGCCGGGCGACCTCCGTGTCCAGCGCGTCGAGCTCGGTCCGCACCTCGGGCGCGAGCACCGGTGGCAGCTGCGCCCGCTCGACGGCGGTGCGGAGGTCGCCGACCAGCACGCGCACGTCCTGCCCGTCGGCCGTGAAGTGGCCCGACAGGCCGCCCCGGACGGTCTGGTCGCCGGCGACGTTGTTGATCACGCCGCCCTGCTGGTTGCCGATGTTGAAGACCATGACGGGCCTCCGGTGGGGAGTCGGTCCGTGGAGCCTGCGGGGACTCAGCGGGGTGGTGGTGCCTGCAGCCGCTGTGCTTCCTCCGTCTCGAAGCGGCGCCGCCGGGAGGTGGCCACGATGTGCAGGACGATTCCGACCACGATCAGCACACTGCCGATCGCCGCCACGGCGAAGCCGATGGCGCCCACCGGCATCCCGCCGATCTCCGGTCCGAGCACATTGGGCACGTTGAGGTCGGGGCGTTCGGAGCTGACCGCGTCGTTGGTCTTGGCGATGAAGTCGATGATCGCCCAGCCGTAGACCGCGCCGCCGACCACGAACAGCAGGAAGCCCGTCACGACCAGGTGCCGCGCCCTGGTCCGGGTGGCGGCGATCTCGCGGAAGAAGCTCTCCCGCCGGGCCTGGACGTAGTTGTACTGGTTGCCGGCGACGTTGCTGAGGTTGCCGGCCTGCTGTTGCCCCACGTCGAAGCGGGGCTCCGCCCCGAGCGGCGGTGCCAGCGGCCGGCCGGGCGGACCGGGTCGCGGCGGGGGCTGGTCCGGTGGAGGCCGGTCCGCCGCGGGCCGGTGCGGCGGCGAGTACCGGCGCGGGGGCTCCGGCGGCGACGGCGGCACGGGTGGCGCGGGTGACACGAACGGCCCCTGCGCCTGACCCGGCCGCTGCGGTTCGCGCGGCTGCCGTGGGTCGTCCGGCTGAGGCGGTTCCGGCCGCAGCGGCAGTGCGGCGGTCCGGGTGGCCGCCGTGGGACCCTCCACGCCGAGGCCGGGGACGGTGGCGGCCTCGTACGGGTCCTCGTAGTGCACCTCGAAGGGCCCGAAGTCCAGGACGTCCCCGGCGTGCACCTCCTGCTGCCCCTGCACCGGGTGGCCGTTCAGCCGGGTGCCGTTGGTGGAGGCCAGGTCCTCGACGGTGGTGTGACCCGCGGACCGCGACACCACGGCGTGGCGTCGGCTGACGCCGGGATCGCCCACCCGTATCTGACAGGTGGAGTCCCGGCCGACCAGCATCGGCTGGTCGGCGAGGACGAAGACCCGGCCCCGGAGCCGCTCCGGACTGTCGACGACGAGACGGGGTAAGGCCTGCTCTCGCGAAGGTGAGCTCATGGCACGGCCTCCTGCCGGGCGAGCCGCTGAACCACCGGCGGCGGCAACACCGTGCGGTGTCCGTCCGCCGGCTCGGGTGCCCTCCCTTCCAGTAAAGGCCACCTCGGCGCCCGGGAACAGCCCCGTCGGGACGCCGTGCACTGACCTGCCGGAGTGCTCGCCAGGGATGTGCGTGCAGGGTTGCGGGCCCGGTCGATCCGGAGGTGCCGGGAGGCGGCCGCCCGCGACGTCCCGCGACCTCCCCGGGCTCGGTCGGAATCCGGCGTCGGCCCAGGCCGCAGACGAGTTCACCACGTCCGGAACGACTGCTCCGGGCCGCGGCCGCGGGATACAGTCCGCCTAGGGACGATCGGGGCGACCAGGGGGAGCCATCGTGTTGGAGATCATGGCCGCTAGCGCACTCACCGCATTTCTCACCGCGGTGGGGAACGGCGCGGCGGGCGAGATGGGAAAGCAGCTACTCCTCACGACGGGCGCGCTGACGCGCAGGACTCTGGGGCGGGAGGCACCGTTTCCCCGCACGGAGGAGGCTCGTGAGAGCCTGGCCGCCCGGCTGCACGCCCAGATGGCGCACGACCCGCGACAGGCCGCCGAATGGGCGGCCCTCGTCGCCAGCGTTCCCGAGCGGACCGATCACCTGTCGGCCGGAGGCGGGCTCCCACCCGCGCCACGCGACTTCACCAACCACAAGGCAGTGCTGCGCAAGCTGCGCAGGGAGGCGACCCGCCCGGCCGCCGGACGGCCACGGGTCGCCCTGCTGTACGGGCCGCCCGGAATCGGAACCACGTCGGTGGCACTGCATCTCGGTGCCACCCTTGCCGATCGGTTCCCCGACGGACGCTTCTACCTCGACCTGAGGGACGGTACGGGCGACGCCCGCCCCGATCGGTCCGTGGTCCTGCTGCGGCTCCTGCGGGAGATGGGGGTCGCCCCCGAGCGCATCCCGCCGACGGAGGCCGGCCGGGAGCGGCTCTACCGTCGGCTGCTGGAGGGGCGCAGGGCTCTGGTCGTGCTGGACCATGTGACGTCCCACGCCCAGGTCCGCGGTCTGGTCCTCTCCACACCGGACGTGCTCCTGCTCGCCGTCGTCTCGGGCGGCCCCTTCCTGCTGGAGGCGGAGCGGGTCGAGGTCTCCCCGCTGCCGGGCCGTCACGCGATGAGGGTCGTGCGCAGCACGGCCGGCCCCGAGGGGTACGACCGCATCAAGCCCCGGGTGCGGGAACTCCTGGAGCAGTGCGCGGGGAACCCGCTGGCCCTGCGGTCCTGGACGGTGGGCCTGTTGCACGAACCGGGCCCGGTGACGGCAACGGCGCCTGCCGGCCCCGGTTCCACCGATCCGCTCGGGGCGGCGATCCGGCAGGCCTGTTCCGGGCTTCGGCCGGAGGCGGCGCGGCTGTGCAGGCTGGCCGCGCTGGCCGGGCTGCCCTTCGTCGACGCCGAGCTGGCGTCGGCCGCTGCCCGCACGACGCCCGACGAGGCGGCCGGCATCCTCGACGAGGCGGTTGAGGCCCGGGTGGTCGATGCGCTGGGTGACGGCCGC
Source organism: Kitasatospora sp. NPDC050463 (assembly GCF_040655255.1). Taxonomy (NCBI): domain Bacteria; kingdom Bacillati; phylum Actinomycetota; class Actinomycetes; order Kitasatosporales; family Streptomycetaceae; genus Kitasatospora; species Kitasatospora sp. NPDC050463. Next base: position 9,816 of record NZ_JBFAJO010000018.1, on the reverse strand, counting down.
TACCGCTTCCGCCCCCGGACCCGCCGCCACCTGGCCGACTCCGCGGCCGTCGAGTACGGCATCCCCGAATGCACCGCGGCCGTGCGCCGCACGGTCGACGCACTGCTCCTGCGTGTGCGGCACGCCGCGCATGCCGCGCTGCCGCAGAGCTGGCGCACCGAGCCCGCGCCTCAGGAGGGGACGCGGTGCCACGGGGAGGCGCAGGGCGTGGCGGTGCTGGAGGCCGAACTGGGCAACGTGGTCCAGGCGGTGTCCCTGGCCGAGGAATACGGCCTGTCGGCGGCCGCGCCCCGCCTCGCGCGGACGCTGTGGCCGCTCCAGCTCAAGGCCGGCCACTGGGACGAGGTGCTTCCGGCACTGCGTGCCGCGGTCCGCTGCGTCGAGGAGTACGAGGTGGACCTGCGGGCCGCGGCCCTCCTGCAGTTCCAGCTCGCCCACTGTCTGGGCGAGCTGGGCCTCGTGGAGGAGGCCGAGGTGGCGGCTCGGGCCGCCGTGGCGAGCGAGCGGGCGGCCGGGCACCTGCGAGGCGAGGCGTCCGCGGTGGAACTGCTGGGACTGCTGAACCTGCACACGTGGAAGTACCCCGAGGCACACGAGAGGTTCCTGGAGTCCGAACACCTCTACCGGCGAATCGGCCCCGAGGACGAAGGGGCGGCGGACGTTCCGCGGGCGCTCGCCCTGTCGCAGCGGCACCAGGGGCGGGCCCTGTGCGGTGTCGGAGACCTGGTGGCATCGCAGCGCCTGCTGGAATCCGCGGTGCGGTTCTTCGCCACCCACGGCGAGGCGTACAACCAGGCCCGGGCCTTGACAGACCTCGCGGAGACCCTGCACGAGGCGGGCCAGAACGCCGAGGCGCTGACGACGGCAGCGGAGGCGGAACAGCTGCTCCCACCGCAGGCTCAGCCCCATCGCCAGATCCTCGCCGCGCTGCGGCTGCGCTGCGAGGCTGCCGGCCGCTGATCGTCCCGGCCCTGCCCGGCCCGGTCAGGCGCGGGACGGGATCAGCTCTCGCGGACCTCCGGTCGCCCGACCAGCATCCGGTGACGGCCTTCGGCGGTGTGCACCCGCAGCGTCACCGCCCCGGTGGCCGGAACGGTACCTCCGCTCGCCAGCCACGCGTACAGGGCGGAGGCGTACGCCGCCGGATCGGCATCCCCACCCGGGCCGGCCTCCACCTGGAAGGCCCCGTGGGCGCGAATCCTGACGACGCACCGGTGCGGATCGGTGACGTAGGCCGCCACGGTGCATCGCGGATGCCGACGAAGCACCTCCGCCGTCCACAGCTCGGGTCCGCCGAACCGGGGATCGTCCGGAGCGGCCGTCTGCGTGATCATGTCGGCCGACGTGAGCACGCTGCGGTCGCGGGTGTTCTCGTGAACCGCGAGGTGGACGTCCCCGGCCGCCCCGTACGGCACCTCCACGGATCGTTCGATCCTGATCTCGGCGCCGTCGACGATCGTCCGCACCTGCAGAGGATCTGTCCGAAGGGGAGGCTCGTACGGCGGAAGCGGGAGCGGTTCGAGCAGGGCCGGGCCCTCCGGCTCCGCGAGGCCGAGGAGTGCGTAGAAGTGCTCGCGAAGCAGTACGGCTGAGCCTCCGGGCGCCGAGGTGACGAACTCCTGCGGGCCGGGAAGCGGACGGTGGGACGCCGCCAGGTCCTCGAACTGGGCGCGCAGCGGAAGGTAGGGGTCGAACCGCGGCGCTCGCGTGACGAAGTCCGCGACGGGTGACTCCGGGTCCAGGCGGTCCTGGCCGTCGGCTGCGAGCATCACCGGGGTGCCGAGTGCGGCGGCGTAGTAGGTCACCGCTCCGAAGTCCCCGAGGACGAGATCGGCCGCGATGAGGGCCTGCCGCCAGCTGTGGACGGGATCGATCAGCGTGAGGCCGTTGCGCCGGGCCCGGTCCAGCCACGCCCGGATCTGCCCAGGGCCGTGGCCGTACCAGATGTTGGGGTGCAGGACGGCCGCCACCCGGTAGTCGTCGGCGGGAAGTTCGGCGGTCAGGCGGGGGAGCAGACCGGGCAGGAGATCCTGGCCGGCGTCACCGAACAAGCCCTCGGGGTTCCAGGTCGAGTTCAGGACGAGCAGTCGCTGCCCGCGGCGAACGCCCAGCGCGCGGCGGAAGCGCTCACGGTACGGGAGGGCGTCGAGCATGCGGTCGAAGCAGGGATCACCGCCGAGCACGGCCGCACTCTCAGCCTCCGGGCAGGCACGCCGAAGCCGTTCCACCTGCTCGGGGTGGGACAGGACGAGGCCGTCGACGAACGGCTCACCCTCCTCCAGCAGCCATTCGGCCGACAGGCCGAACGTCGGCTCCCGGCTCCCGGCTCCCGGCTCCCGGCTCCCGGCTCCCGGCTCCCGGCTCCCGGCTCCCGGCTCCCGGCTCCCGGCTCCCGGCTCCCGGCTAGCCTCTTAGTGTATCCGGCACCATGTGATACGACGCTCAACTTGCCGGGGATGCTTGACAGTTGACCGCCGAAGCTGGCCGAGATGGAGAGGTCGACAGGCAGTGACAGCGCCTGATCCCAGGGGACGACGGGGAGGCCGAGGTCGCTGAAGAGATCTCCGATTCCATCCTGGAAGGCCGACGAGCCGGTCGAGGTGACGAGGAGCTGAATCCGGAAGTCGTCGTGGAACAGGGGTGCCACGTCCATCAGGCGCCCCGCGGACGTCACGTTGTGCACCACCAGCAGTACGTTCCGCTGCGCCGCCCGGCTGGTCCACCGGCTGGATCCCTCTCCCACCGGCACCCGTATCGGCCGTGACTCGACTCCCATGTGTTCCCCTCGACCACGCATTCCGGAACGCTCGCCGGTCGATCATTTCAGAATGAGCCGCGGCTGCGGGGTTGCGCTCGCCCCTGCGCCGGCCTTGTCAACGCCGCCCTTCCCGAGGTATACGAAGAATCTGGACGAATAGGCCGTTCGCCTGTCGGCCCCCAGATCTGTCCGGCCCGGGAGGCGGTCAAGGAGGGAGGCGGAGCCGACGTCGACACCCTGGACCGGGCGGCCGCCGCAGGTCCGGCTGTCCGCACACGTTGGGAGTGAACTGGGCAGGGGTGTGCCATGGACCTGAAACTGTCGTCGCGCCGGGAGGGCGGCTGGGTCGTCATGCGGGTGGAAGGCGAGCTGGACATCGCCACCGAGGACCGCCTGCGCAGGAGACTGAACCGCGCCCTCGTCCGGCGGGGTCGCCACGCCCGTTTCGTGGTGGACCTGTCCCGTCTCGACTTCTGCGACGCGAGCGGCCTCTCCGCGCTCGTCGACGCGCATCGCACCGCCCTGCGTCATCGGGGACAACTGCGCCTGGCCGTCCCGAAAGGGAGGGTGCTGCGGGTGCTCCGGCTGACGGAACTGGACCGCGTGCTGCCGGTGTACCCCACGGTGGGCGACGCCGTCGCGGGCCGCGACAGCGCGCGCCATGCCTTTCGCGACGGCCCCCCGGTCGAACAACCCGCCTGATCGGCGTGGCGTCACGACAGCGTGCTGCACGCCGACCGCGACGGCGTGCAGCACGTCCCTCTTCCCGTTCCTTGTGCTCAGTCCTCGCGCTTCACCTCGATCTGCCGGGCGGCCGGGCGCTCGGTGCCCAGTGGCACCGTCACGCGCAACACGCCCTTGGCGTACGTCGCGGCGACTTCGTCCTCCTTCGCCTGGGCGGGCAGCTGGATCGTGCGCACGAAGGAGCCGTAGCGGAACTCGGAGCGCTGCTTGTCCTTGTGCTCCTCGCTGCGCTCGGCCCGGATCGTGAGCGTCCCGTCCTGCACGGTGATCTCCACGTCCTCGTCCGGGTCGATGCCCGGCAGTTCCGCCTCGACCACGTACGCGCCGTCCCTCTCGAACTCCTCGATCCGGATGGGGTGCTGGTCGGACGGGAAACGCAGACCGAAGGGCAAACTCTCGAACCACTCGGACAGGTCCGGGTGCCAGGGCGAGGACGAGTGCCACCTGCGTGCGATGTCGGCAGGCATCGCTCCTCCCTTCTCGTGGTGTCCAATGAGACGGCTACCCCGCATCCCGGCCCCGACACGGCGTTCCCCCACCGCGCCCCGGCCGATGCGCGGACCAGACCGAGCCGGACGCTCCGGGGGGTCAGTGGATCGCGGGCCGGTGGTCCAGGACGGCGGCCACCTCGCGGTCGGAGACCTCGTGGAAGCTGTCGTACCAGACGCCGATCGCGTGCAGGTACCGGTGCGGGCTGAGGCAGACGAACTCGTCGGCCTCGTGGCGCAGTTCCTCGGCGGTCCGGGTGTCGCACACCGGCACCGCGAGGACCGTGCGGGCCGGCCGCCCGGCGCGGATGCGGCGCAGCGCCGCGCGGGCGCTCACGCCGGTGGCCAGACCGTCGTCGACCAGGATCGCCGTCCTGCCGTGCAGGACCGGCTCCGGCCGGTCGCGGCGGTAGAGACGCTCCCGGCGGTGCAGCTCGGTCCGCTGGCGATCCACCTCTGCGGCGAGTTCGTCGGTCGCGACGTCGAGCAGCTTCATCGCACGTCGATCGAAGACCGGCGGGTCCTCCCCGGCGATCGCGCCGACCTGCAGCTCGGGCTGGCCCGGCGTACCGATCGTGCGGGTCACCAGCACGTCCAGCGGCGCGTCCAGAGCACGGGCGACCTCCGCCGCGACCGGAACCCCGCCGCGCGGAAGGGCCAGCACGATCGGATCGGGCCATCGCCGAACCCGACCCAGGCCGGCCAGTGCGGTGGCGAGCTGGCGCCCCGCATCCGTCCTGTCCCGAAATCGCATCAGCGTCTCCGAAGAAGACCACTCGGGCGCCGCAACGGCGCGCAACGCTTTCCGGCTCTCGCGGCTTTCCGGCTCCCGCGCGGGCGAGAGATCCCCGAAAGGTCCCCGCTCACCCGTGCCTCGCGCGTTCCCGGGCGCACCGGGCCGAAACCGGCGGGGCGGTACCCGCACCGTGATCCCGGGCCGGGCTCGTCACTCGGGGGTGGGCCGACTTCTCACGCATCCATCCCACCGTCCAATGTCACCGTCCAGGCGACTGTCAACCTTGTCATCGGATGGATGACATGTTAGAACGGATTCAGAGCCCGCGCACTGGCACCCTGATCCGACTGGAGGTGTTCGCGATGCTGATGCGCACCGACCCGTTCCGCGAGCTGGACCGTCTGACCCAGCAGTTCCTGGGCAACAACGGCACCTGGTCGCGTCCCGCCCCGATGCCGCTGGACGCCTGCCGCGTCGGCGACGAGTACGTGATCTCCTTCGATCTGCCCGGCGTGGACCCGGATGCGATCGACATCGACGTCGAGCGGAACATGCTGACCGTCAAGGCCGAACGCCGGCCCCGGCACGAGGGCGAGGACGTGAGGTGGGAGCTCTCCGAGCGCCCGCTGGGCGTGTTCTCCCGCCAGGTCATGCTCTCCGACACCCTCGACCCCGAGGGGATCGGCGCCGACTACGAGGCCGGCGTGCTGACCCTGCGCATCCCGGTCGCCGAGAAGGCCAAGCCCCGCAAGATCGCCATCAGCCACAGCGGCGACCGCAAGCAGATCCGGGCCTGACCATCCAGGCCTGACCATCCCGGATGGTCGTCCCGCACCGGTCGTCCCGCACCGGCCGTCCCCCGGGCAGTGCGGGAGGACCGGGCAGCGCGGGACGACCTGCGGGCGGTCGGCTGCCGCGGCGCACCCGGCGCCGGGGGCCGGGGGCCGGCCCGCCCGCCTGGGACGGAGGGAGAGGGTGCAGTGACTCTTCGATGGGAGGCGTTCCTGGCCGAGGTCCAGGAACGCGGCGAATACGACACACCCGAGGAAGCCGAACGGACCGCCCGCGTCGTCCTGGCGCTGCTCGGCGCCCACCTGGTCGGCGACGTGCGCGCCGAACTGGCCGCCCGGCTGCCCGAGACCCTGGCCCTGGTCCTGCTCAATCCGCTACGGGCCGCCGAGCCGCTCAACCCCGAGCGGTTCGTGCGCGCCACCGCCGCCTGGATCGACGGCGCCACCGAGGCCACCGCCCTGTGGGACATCGGCGCGGTTCTCAGCACCACCGCCGACGCCGTCGGCGACGAACTGCTGCAACGGGTCCTGCTCCAGCTCCCTCCGGGCTACGAGCTGCTCTTCGGCCGTCCCCAGCCGGCCGGTGCCCGTGACCACGTCCGCGGCCCCGGCCCGTCCGTGCTTCAGCCGCCGGTCGCCGGGTAGGCGCTTCGTATCCGGCGACCGACCGGATGGCAGGGCATGCTTGACATGATTCGACCCATGTTTCATGAGTGCCTCGTTTCATGGGTGCCTCACAAGAGCGAAGGCATGGACGATGCGCCCGCCTGGCCGGGCCTCGCGGGTGCGGGTGGGTGAGGAGGTCGGACGATGACCCGGTCAGTGGGTATCGACCTGGGGACGACGAACTCGGTGGTCAGCGTGCTGGAGGGCGGCGAGCCGACCGTGATCCCGAACGCGGAGGGAGCACGCACCACGCCGTCCGTGGTGGCCTTCGCCAAGGGCGGCGACGTGCTGGTCGGCGAGGTCGCGAAGCGGCAGGCGGTCACCAATGTGGAGCGCACCGCGCGGTCGGTGAAGCGGCACGTGGGGGAGGCGCAGTGGCGCTTCCCGGAGGCGGGGTCGGTGGACGGCAAGCGCTACACGGCCCAGGAGATCTCGGCGCGGGTGCTGCAGAAGCTCAAGCGTGACGCGGAGGCGTACCTGGGGGAGGACGTGACGGACGCGGTGGTCACCGTGCCGGCGTACTTCAACGACTCCCAGCGCACCGCGACCAAGGAGGCCGGGGAGATCGCGGGCCTCAAGGTGCTGCGGATCGTCAACGAGCCGACGGCGGCCGCTCTCGCGTACGGGCTGGACAAGGAGAGCGACCAGACGATCCTGGTCTTCGACCTCGGCGGCGGGACCTTCGACGTGTCACTGCTGGAGATCGGCGAGGGCGTGGTGGAGGTGAAGTCCACCAACGGCGACACCCATCTGGGCGGCGACGACTGGGACCAGCGGATCGTCGACCATCTGGTCAGGCAGTTCAAGAACGGCTACGGCATCGACCTGGCGCAGGACAAGATGGCCGCCCAGCGACTGCGCGAGGCCGCGGAGAGGGCCAAGATCGAGCTGTCCTCCGCCTCCGAGACCACGATCAACCTGCCCTACGTCAGCGCCTCGGCCGAGGGCCCGCTGCACCTGGACGAGAAGCTCACCCGCGCCCAGTTCGAGCAGCTCACCGCGGACCTGCTGGACCGCTGCAAGACGCCGTTCCACCAGGCCGTCAAGGACGCCGGGATCAAGGTGTCCGACATCGACCACGTGATCATGGTCGGCGGCTCGACCCGGATGCCGGCGGTGACCGGGCTGGTCAAGGAGCTGACCGGGAAGGACCCGCACAAGGGGGTGAACCCGGACGAGGTCGTGGCGGTGGGTGCGGCGCTCCAGGCCGGTGTGCTGAGGGGCGAGGTCAAGGACGTCCTGCTGCTGGACGTCACCCCGCTGTCCCTGGGCATCGAGACCAAGGGCGGCGTCATGACCAGGCTGATCGAGCGCAACACGACCATTCCGACCAAGCGCTCGGAGGTCTTCACCACGGCCGACGACAACCAGCCGGCCGTGACCGTCCAGGTCTACCAGGGCGAGCGCGAGATCGCGGCGTACAACAAGAAGCTCGGCATGTTCGAGCTCACCGGCCTGCCGCCGGCCCCCCGGGGCATGCCGCAGATCGAGGTCACCTTCGACATCGACGCCAACGGGATCATGCACGTCGCCGCGAAGGACCTCGGCACCGGCAAGGAGCAGAAGATGACCGTCACCGGCGGCTCCGCGCTACCCAAGGACGACATCGAGCGGATGGTCCGCGAGGCCGAGCAGCACGCGGAGGAGGACCGCCTGCGCAAGGAGGCCGTCGAGACCCGCAACCAGGCCGAACAGCTCGTCTACACGACGGAGAAGCTGCTCCAGGACAACCCGGACAAGGTGCCCGGCGACGTGAAGAGCGAGGTCGAGACCGCGCTGGCCGACCTCAAGGAGAAGCTCAAGGGCGAGGACAGCGCGGCGATCCGCGCCTCGATGGAGCGGGCGAGCACCACGGCGCAGAAGATCGGCGCGGCCCTGTACGCCCGGGCCCAGGGCGCTGCGGGTGGCGGACCGTCGCCCGGCGCCGGGACGGGGGGCGAGGAGGAGGTCGTCGACGCGGAGATCATCGACGACGAGAACCCGAAGGGAGCGGCGCGATGAGTCGGACGGGCGGCCCCACGTGCCCGCGATGCGGCGAATGAGTGGCCGGGGCGCCAACGGCTCGGGACCGCCCTGTTCCGCTCCCCGCTTGCCGACCTCGATGGCGTGAGTTGCGCTTGAAGCGTCCGATCCCGCGTGCGAGAGAGGCGATGAAGGGCGACATGGCGGAGAAGAAGATCATCACAGTGTTCGGAGCGACCGGTGCCCAGGGCGGTGCGGTGGCCAGGGCGATTTTCGCCGACGCGAGCGGCGACTTCGCCGTGCGCGCCGTCACCCGGCACCCGGAGTCCGACCGGGCGCGGGAGCTGGAGCGGCTCGGGGCCGAGGTGGTCCAGGCGGACATGGACGAGGAGGCGACTCTCGGCCCGGCCTTCGAGGGCGCCTACGGTGCGTACCTGGTGACCAATTTCTGGGAGCACATGTCCGCCGAGCGCGAGAAGGCCCAGGCCGCCGCCCTCGCCGGGGCGGCCGGACACGCCGGTGTGCAGCACGCCGTCTGGTCCACCCTGGAGGACACCCGTGAGTGCGTCCCGCTCGACGACGATCGGATGCCCACCCTCCAGGGCTCCTACAAGGTGCCGCACTTCGACGGCAAGGCGGAGGCCGACCACTACTTCCCCGACGCCGGCGTGCCCACCACGTTCCTGCGCTCCACGTTCTACTGGGAGAACCTCATCGGCCAGTTCACCCCGCGGCAGAGTGAGGACGGAGTCCTGCAACTCGCCCTTCCCCTGGGGACGAGCAGGCTCTCGGGCATCGCCGTCGAGGACATCGGCAAGGTCGCCCTGGCCGTCCTCCAGCGCGGAACCGATCTGATCGGCGCCACGGTCAGCATCGCCGGCGAGCACCTGACCGTCACCGACATGTGCGCCGCCATCACCAAGGCCATCGGCCTGCCGGTCCAGTACCTCCCCCTCACCCCGGACGCGTTCCGCGCGCTCGGGTTCCCCGGCGCGGACGAGGCGGGCAACATGTTCCAGTACTACGCGGACTGTGAGGAGCGGTTCACCGGGGCCCGCGACCTGGAAGCCGTCCGCGAACTCGACCCGGACCTCCAGGACTTCGACACCTGGCTCGCCGCGCACCGCGAGCAACTGCTGGCCGCCTGGACGTGAGCCGCGGCGCCTCGGCCCGGGACATGAGCTGCGGCGCGTCGCCCCGGGTCGTCGGCCGAGTACGTGACCGTCGCGCCTAGGCGCAATACCAGTGACTTAAGGATCGCTGATGGTAGGCTGCCTGCCCAGGAGGTGCCTGGATGCCACGCCCTGGGCAGGTCAAGCCGGCGACGGACGAGCGACTGTCGGACCGGATCGCGATCGGACTGCTGACTCGCACGTTTCCGCCGGAGCTGGTGGACCGGATGGTGGAGGAGTCCGGGAAGTCCGGCCAGCGTCAACGGCTGTTGCCACCAAGGGTGGTGGTGTACTTCGTCCTCGCGATGTGCTTGTTCTCCGGGCAGGGGTATGAGGAGGTCGCGAGGTTGCTGACCGAGGGGCTGGCCTGGGCCCGGCGCTGGTCCGGGTCGTGGCAGGTGCCCACCACCGCGGCGATCTCCCGGGCCCGGGTCAAGCTCGGACCGGAGCCGCTCAAGGCGCTGTTCGAGCAGGTCGCGGGGCCTGTAGCGACCGACTC